>JBKCFX010000424.1:0-1846 GCA_046303595.1 Bacteroidia bacterium | reverse complement strand
ACGATCCGGCCGTTGTGAAGGAACTAACTAAGGATGTTGAAATGCCTGTTTCCTCGACAAAAAATGTCGAAATGCTGTATACCGATAGTGCCCGTTTGCGTGCAAAGGTTAAGGCGCCGCGCCGCGATACCTATCTTGGGGAGAAAGAGCGCATCGAGTTTACAGAAGGAGTAGAGGTTAAGTTTTATGATGAAGATGGGAGCGAATCGGGAGAATTATTGGCGAAGTATGCCATCAACAACACCAAAACAGAACAAATGATTGCTCGAAATAATGTACAATTGGTGAATCAGCTGGAAGGAAAGCGCCTTGAGACGGAAGAATTAATTTGGGATCAAAAGTCGGGTCGTATTTATTCCAATAAATTTTCAAAAATAACATCGAAGCAGGAAGTGATATATGGCGACGGATTCGAGTCGAATCAAGATTTTAGTCAATACCGCATTTTAAAAATTCGGGGAATTGTAAATATTGAAGAATGAACAATCTGAAAGTATTTAAAGCCATGGAGTGGTTCTGGCTTGTTATTACAGTGGCAATGGCCGGATTGAGTATCGGAATGTTGATTAATGCATCGTTTGATGCGGCTAAAATGCCCTTGTTCGGAACATTCTGCTCAGCTGTTTTGTATACCTTAAGGCGTTACCAACGAAAGAAGGCCGAAAATGGCGAAAACATACGAAAGTAGTGCTTAAGTCGAGTTCTTTGTGAAGCGGTTAAAAGCAAATCAAGGCAACACGTTGCCAAAAGGAAATCTAAACTTAGATTCGCGTCACCCCTCCCGATACAATAAATTTCATGACATCCTCGGTACTAGCGTCCAAGGGTTTAATGCGCGACGTTTCAATTAAAAACAGGTTGCCCGAAAAGTTATAGCTGTGTGGCATGTAAACGGCGCAAATTTCATCCTGAATTCCTAGGATTTTCAAATTCTTTTGGGTTATAAACCCCAGCTTGTATACACCATCCGATTCACCCATCCGCACCATAACCGGCTTGTTAAATCGTTTTTCATTGCCCATAAATGCCGACATCAAATCGCGTATAGAAGTGTAAATGAATTTGATAAGCGGAATACGTTCAAGCGCTTTGTCGATGAATTGCAAAATTGGCGTTTGGATAAGAAGCGTTCCCATCCAGCCAAGAAAAGCGGTTCCGAGTAGAACAATAACGATGCTGGGTAAAAGCAAATCGCTTGGAAACAGATTGCGAACAAATCGGATAGACAGATATACAACATACGCGGTTAAACCTATTGGTGCTATCAAGAGTAAACCTTTGATAAAGTAAGCCGAAAACCGACGGATGAGTGTTTTAATAGATTGCATAAACAATTTCATTACGGACTTTCTGAGAATAGCGTTTCTTCCCAGATTATTTTATTGTCTTTTAGGTTGTAGAGGAACATTTTTCCCCCTTCGGTTAGTTCAAGAATGTCTTTTTCCCGACTAAAGCGTATATCGTCTAGGGTGCATGGGAAAATTTGCATAAGTGCGCCGGAAAAAAGTCCGAACTTCCCATCTTTCGAAACGATGTAGGTAGATTTAGCTAATTCAATATCATCGTATTGTGCAGGCAGGAGGTATTTTCCGTCTTTCCCAATTAGCCCCCATTTTCCCTTCCACTTAACTCGTGCTTTTCCATCCTCGAATGCGAAAACGGCATCATACTGTTCTTTGATGACCTGCTTTCCTGTTTTATTCATGAAGCCCCATTTATTTCTTTTTCGAAATGCCGCCATTCCGTCTTTAAAAAATCCAAGCTGTTCAAATTCAGGTAGAATAACCCATTTCCCTTTTTTGTCTATAAATCCCGATTTTCCTTTTCGCGTTGCACGGCATAGACC
>JBKCFX010000423.1:0-5266 GCA_046303595.1 Bacteroidia bacterium | reverse complement strand
TTGAAGGTGGGGCTCTCACAAGAGATTTCTGCGTGAAACACTCTTTTATTTTCTGTCGTGAAGCACCATTAATCATAAAAAAATGTATGCTTACTACCTTTATCGGGTGGATTTCATTGTGCACGTATTGTCATTAATTAGACTTTACGGTCATTAATAGTTCGCTGTTAAAAATTGCCGCCGGAGAAATTACAATTTCGTTCATGGGGATATTGTTACCATAACGTTGTTTCATTTTTGTTTTAACAGCTTCGCTAGTAAGGTCAAAATCGCCAAGTTTTTCGAGTTCCCCTATTTCAATTCCTGTCGAACGTTTAAAGATTTTCCAAATAAGTTCTGAGCAATATATTTTTTCGTCCGACCACTCAAATGTTGAATCGTAATTCTTGCCTTTGAATTTCTCTCCTTCTTGTTGCATTTTATGAATTGTTTCGGCTGTCAAAACTTGGTCAGCATTTTTTAGTCGTTTAATTACGTAATGTCCGTCTTTTCCGCGTGCAATCCATTCGTCAAGTGGTGTTTTCTTAACGGGTTGAATTGCCTCGAAAACATAAAATTTTCCTTTTTCGCTGTAAACAATTCCACAATGCGAGTATTTCGAATTTGTTGCAAGTTGTATGGCGTTACTTTGTCTAGAAAGTGATGTCTGGAAAATAAGGTCGCCATTTTTTATTTTATCATTTTCGCTAAGCTGTCTTACTTCTATTTTCGCATTTTCAAGCCTGTGTTTCGGGTCGTAAAACTTCCGTTTTGCATAAAGTCCGCCGAAAATTGTCAGACCTAAAATTCCAATTATGGCTATTCCCTTTTTCATTTTTTTGGCTTGATTGCGATGCTTATGGTTAACGTTTTTGTAATGCAATTAGTATACTCCAGAACGCACCATGAAAAAGTAAATGGTGGTCGAGATTAGAGCAAGCCTTAATTTGAGGAATTGCTGAAATACTTTAGAGAAAGCTTTAATCGTGCAGTTTCAAATAGAAAACACGTGTTCAAATAGGGAAACACGTTTCCCCGCCCAGCTTAAAGTTCCTAAAAAGCTATTCACATTCCAAGGCCAATTTTCGAACCGGAATTTGAACAAGGGTGTTGGTAAATTGGGTTTAATGCGCGCACTTTTACATATCGTTTTCATTTGCAGTGTTTTGCTGAACTTTTGTGCTTCAGGATTCCATGCGATGTACACTATTATGCAAATAAGAAACATGTAAAACATTTAATTACAGTAAATTAACTCGTATCCGTTTTTAAACGTTTAATTACGATTAGTTGCGGAAATGTGTCGTAACTTGACTCCGGGGAGGAGGAGTGGCGGACCCCATTGAAATCGTTGACTCGTTCTAAAAAACGTTACTGATTATAGTTTTTAATGTACTCCTTAAATACCCATGCATCAACTATTTCTGGATGAGGTTTGGCGCCCGCGTAAAATTTTATACAATTAGCCCATAATAATTCCTGCCAGTGTTGCCGACATATACGATGCCAGCGTGCCTGCGAGTAATGCTTTCAAGCCAAGACGGGCAAGGTCGGCGCGTCGTTCCGGAGCCAGTTCTCCAATTCCACCGATTTGCATCCCAACAGATGAAAAGTTAGCAAATCCGCATATTGCAATAGAACAAATCAACAGGCCTTTCTCTGTTACGATGGGAACAGATTTATTGGCCAGATTTTGGAAAGCTACAAATTCATTCACGGTGAGTTTTTGTCCAAGCAAGGTCGCTACGCCATTTACATCCTGGCTAGGCACTCCCATTGCCCAGGCAAGTGGGTAGAAAAGTTTCCCGAAAATCCAATCCAAACTCAGTGTAAAATCCGGGTTAAACAAGTGTGCGATGTGAATGAGCATCCAGTCAATCATTGTGATTAATGCTATAAAGCCTATCAGCATGGCAATTACGTTCATGGCTATTTTAAACCCATCTCCCGCGCCATGCGAGATTGCATCAATTACATTCACATAATGACTTTTAACATTGAGTTTTACCTTGCCCATGGTTTGACTTTCTTCCGTTTCGGGAAAGATGATTTTCGAAATTACAAGCGCTCCCGGTGCTGCCATAAGACTTGCCGCGATGAGTTTTGGTGCTAAATCTAATCCAGCTTTTGCTCCCATGTTCACATAAACTACTAAGATTCCACCTGCAATGCAAGCAAGCGATCCGCTCATGCTGGCCAGAAGTTCGCTTCGCGTCATACCGGCGAGATATGGTCGTATCATCACCTGGGCTTCCACCTGGCCTACAAAAGCACTGGCAACATTCGAGAGCGCCTCGGCTCCACTTACCTTCATAACTGCGTTCATGGCGCGGGCTATAAGCGATACAACGCGCTGCATAATGTTGAGATGGTATAAAATAGCCACCAGCACGCAAACAAGAATAATGGTTGCAGTTACATTGAAGGCGAATACAAATCCGCCCGCGAAGAAATTACCGATACTGCCATCGTTTTGTTGAACACCAATTCCGCCGTACACAAACGAAGCGCCTTTACGGGCAAATTCTTCGATTTTCTCCATGCCATGACCAATACCCTGAAAGAACCGTGTGATAGGCGGTATGCGCAAGACAAGAATTGCAATCGCAACTTGCAAGGCAATGCCACTCAGTATCAGTCTGTAATTAATTGCCTTGCGGTTGTTTGAAAATAAAAAGGCGAGAAGAAGTATCAATACAAGGCCTAACAATCCGGAGAATCGTTCCATAAATCAAATTTGGCCCAAAATACATAAAATGGTGTTATGACAACGCCTCAAAATAAAGGCTAAACAAATTAAAGAATGAAGAACGCTATCGTTTTGTTTTTTGATTGTTGCAATTAAGTTGATAGTTTGCTCGGCACCGATATTTCGCATTATAATTTCAAAATCCTGTTTGACTGCCAATTCGCAGTTTGTTGGTAAGTTGTTTTTTAAGCGATTGCTTTTTTAACCATGAATCCTTGCCCGCTGTTCGTAGTTTTCAATCATGCCCGCTTCGAATTCGAGAAATTCATTCCATCGCGCATCGACATCGATTCCTGCAGGAATTCCAAATTTTCGGGCAAGTTTTAGGAACATCGTGTGGTGGCCGGCTTCACTCGCCATTAGTTCTTTATAAAACAAAGCCAGTTCGGTATCTTCAATGTGCTCGCTGAGTACTCTGAACCGTTCACAACTTCTTGCCTCAATCATCGCAGCAAAAAGTAATTTCTCGACCAGTTGCCCTGCTTTAGAATTGCCTTTTTTCAAAAAGCCTAGTAATTCGTTTACATATTCATCTTTTCGTTCCTGCCCGAGTTTGAATCCTCGTTTTATGATTATTTCATGCACTCGGCTAAAATGCTCCATCTCTTCTTGGGCAAGTGCCGACATTTCTTGAACCAATTCAGGAAATTCAGGAAATTTAACGATTAGGGAAATCGCAGTTGATGCTGCTTTTTGTTCGCAATAGGCATGATCGGTAAGAACCTCCTCAATGTCTTTCTCTACTAAATCGGCCCATCTCGGATCAGTTGCGTGTTTTAGTCGAAGCATAGTTTCAAATTTACCTGCAAATTTAGACTATTCAAATAAAGCGTACGTAACATGCTTGACATTGCTCATTTTTTTCGCAGGTATCCGATTCTACATTCGTTTTGTTAAACATAAAGCATATGAAAAAGCCTAATCGAATTGCGTTGTGGATGGATTCTGCAAGTGCCCGGTTTTTTGTTCCGTTTCAGAATTTAAGCGCAATTCAAATCATGTATTCGGGAATAGAATCGCATTCACGTGAACCGGGAGCAACGCCCGACGGAACACATTGGGATAACCGAAGTTCATCCAATGAATTTAAAAAAGATCAACGCGAAAAAGAACTTTACCGGCGATACTTTGAAGAGATAAGGCAGATTTTGTTGCCGTATTCTGAAATTCTGCTCTTGGGCCCTGGTCAGTTAAAGAAAGAACTAAAAAATAAATTGCTTAAAAACTCTGCGTTTAAAGAAAAAGTTTTTTTTATCGAAAATGCAGGCGTATTGTCCGAAAGGGATTTTGCCGATTGGGTAGATCGCTACTTCAACGCACTCGATGCCGGAAAAACGATGCTCGAGGAGCATAAAAACGTAAGGGTTTAAGTTGATGTCCCGACATTCAATTGCGAAGTATTTGTAGTAGTTACTGAGAATTGTACGCTGTTCTCAATGGCTTCTTCAACTGGACGGTATTGCGCGCCCATTCGAAGCGATTTTTGATTGTCGAAGCGGTTTTTTGAACTCCCCATTTTAAATAGGTCGTTCTGCAACAGGCATTTTTTCGATTGGCCAAATCGTAAGAAGAATTCTGTTGCAGAACCTATTTTGAATACGGTTTTACTTAAAGGGTAGCGTGGGGGCGAAACATTCAACGCAGCACAAACATTTTGAAGAAAAACTTTCTGACTTAGGTTTTCAGCACTCACAATGACCCTCGAGCCCGTAACTTTTTTGGTCCATTGCAACACGCAAAATGATGCTAGATCGCGCACATCAATAAATCCGCTGCTGCCTTTCGGGTAGAATGCTATACCGCGCTTCAAACGGTTGTATAGCTTATGTAAATTCCCGTTTTCGCCTGATGGCCCTATAACCACGGCAGGATTAAAAATCTGAACTGCGAGTCCTTCTTCTTTTGCGCGCCAGACTTCTTGCTCCGATAAGTATTTACTCAAAGCATAATTACTGTGGTTTTTGTCCTGTTTCCAAAAATAATCCTCATCAACAAGTCCTTCGGGATTCGGGCCGAGGCTGGCAACAGAACTCATGTGACCGAACCATTTTACGGAAGTGTTTAGGCAATAATCCACAAGATCGGCAGTGCAACGAACATTAACTTCGTACATTTTCTTTCGGTCTGATGACGCTGTTGAAACAAAACCTGCACAATGAAATACGGTTTCTATCGAATGGAGATATTCGTCGTAACGCGCTACATCACGTAAATCACCTTCTATCCATGTGATGCCTTCAGAAAGCTTTTCATCCAGATGGTAGTGCTTTAATAGACGCGAAAAAAAAACAATCGCTTTATTAGAATTCCGTGTCAATGCTCGTACGGTATGCCCTTGCTGGAGCAATTCGAGTAAAATGTGGGATCCGATAAGCCCGGAAGCTCCGGTAACGAATATAACCGACATGCAACTTCTTTAAGCAGCTAAGCTAAGCAGGAAATAGTGCTGTGGCAAGAATTAAAAATGAAATTGCTATTTTGCATGAAATAAACTGCCTTGAAAAAACACACTTTCGCATTGTTACTGGTATTAAGGTT
>JBKCFX010000422.1:0-2171 GCA_046303595.1 Bacteroidia bacterium | reverse complement strand
GCACTTTTTCGATAAACATCCGCGCGTTTTTACCGCCACCGACGGGCGTATTTGTTTTGCCAGCCGATTAACGAAAGGCCGCGTATTGCATTGCGCAGGCAATCGAAACGAAGCGATTGTTTCTGTAAATAGGCATTCGGGCTATGTGTTGTGTTTGAACGAATCGGGTGCTAAAATCTGGAATAGGCAATACGGGGGCATGTGGGCGCATCAGGTGTTGGATGGCTGTTTTACGCCACGGGGCGACTTCTTATTTGTGGTAGACTTTGGAAGCGAGTTTTACATTGGCGATGGCGATCAACCCTTACCTGACGGTTTTCCCGAAAAGCCGGATAAGGCTACCTCGGGTTTTGTTTGGGTGCGGCTTGATCCAGGAGGCGATTTGCTCGATTTGGATTTTCATACGGGGCGAACAGGTGCGCACGGAACTCGGTCGCGGTTTATCGAACAGCTTCCAGATGGAGCATTTGTTATGGGCGGAGAGTTTACCAACGTCCTCGATTTTAAAGAACGCGACACAAAAGGCCTTATGGTTAGCGGTCAGCCGCTAAACCACAATGCCTGGCAGGGTGTATTTATGGATGATGGTACACTCGAGTCGTTATGGAAGCCACTTGGCACCGAAACCGGATTTAGCTTTCCGTATGGGGTATCGTGTCGCGGGCAACATTTTTCTGCAGCGTATATTAGTTACGAAGAGCAGGAAGCTCAACTGAAGGCATCCAAGAAAAAAATTAGTAAGGCAGAAAGAGCCCGCTATACAGTGGTAACAGCCGGCAGCATTGACCGAAAGCCTCTAGACCCGTTTGTTTTGCCCTTAGCCTGTAGCGATGAAGTTCTGGTTTGGGAGATAACGAAAGCGGGGAGTATGAATGTGGTATTGGCTCGTGCCTTTTTACGCGATTCGCTTCCCGGAGTTTTGACTTCCGAAAATAGAGCCAATGAACTAAACGATGTTGATTCATTGCCAGCTTCTCGCGGGCAAACTAATCAGATGCCTGGCTTTATAGGCTCACGTGCATCGCTCTATCCAAATCCAACCAAGGAAAACACTCGGTTGCGCGTTTCATCGGAAAGTTCCTTTCTTAGTCTTAGTTTATTTACTGCATCGGGTTGTTTGTTATGGAAAGATATTCGACGAGCCGATTCGGGCGAGTTTGACGTAGATATTGCCTTGGGGAATTTACCGGCTGGGATGTATGTTTTGATTTGCGAATCGGGAAATTTGAGAACGGTGTTTCGAATTATACATGTGCTGTAAAAGCCATGTGAATTTTGGTCAAAAAACAGATTAAACCTAGTGTTTTTTATTCGATACGAAAACCCGCCAGGGATTGCAGGGAAAAGCCCGGAGACCCGAGTGCGTAGTGCTGTGCGAGGTGCTTCGTGTCGAGGACTTAGACCGGAAAGCCCTCTCGTGGCGGCATAAAATTGTAATGTATTGAAATTGTGTGTTTAGTGTGATTTTGCTTTGGGGTCCGCCACTCCTCCTCCCCGAGGTTAAGTTACGAACCAATCTCGGCACTAGTCGTATCTAAACGTTTAAAAACGGATAGCTTGTAAATATATGATTTAGAATGACATATAGCATGTTTAGTGCCTTGTTTATGAAAAATCTAAGCGGCAAAATTTCATAATACATTAAAAATGAGAAATCTATAACCATCTATAATCATCTACATAAATTACCAACATACCTGTTCAAATAGTGGTTGGAAAAAAGCACTTTGAATGTGAATCAGTATTTCCGAACTTTAAACAGGGCGGGGACACGTGTTTCCCTAATTTTCAGTTCAGTATATTCGAATGGTCTTAAAAAATAAATAGTCCCGAATTCAAAAAGTGCCTGTATGCTTGGTAATTTTCTTGCAATTGCCAGGTCCTTCAATTGAACCATGAAATCTATGCGTGGTGGCCCAGGAAAATGCATCGGGCCCTTGATTAGGTTCGAATTCCGAACCTCTTTGAGAGACAGCAAGTTGTTACATAACTGTTTATGTGCCTTTTCGGGTTCGGAACGGCATTATGCCCCTGACTTGTCCACTTATTTTTTTAAAACACCATAAATAACTATATGTCAGATAAATAAGACTATATTAGTGCCGAATATTCCGCACTAAGGCTTTTTTATGCTAAAAATTAGGGAAGTAAAAACCACTTCAGGCAAGACC
>JBKCFX010000421.1:0-7079 GCA_046303595.1 Bacteroidia bacterium | reverse complement strand
CCGAATAGAATCAATAAGTGTTTCGTAATTGCCGCCGGGCAAATCGGTGCGGCCAATGGAGCCGTTAAACAGCACATCGCCTGCAAGTACAAAAGCATGCTCGTGTTGCACCAGGCAAACCTCGCCCGGGCAATGGCCCGGAGTAAAGCGTATTTCGAAGCGGTGTGTTCCCAGAAAGAGTTCGTTTTTTTGAAGCAATTCAGTTTCGGGTTCGGGCAAGCTAGGCACGCGAATACCCCAAACGGCGCCGTATTGCTCGGCCCCAAAATAAATATCTACATCTGCCGGATGCAGGTGCGGCGATAATCCCCATACGCGCTTTACGAAAGCATTGCCTAAAATATGATCGATGTGCGCATGGGTATTTACCAGCAAAACCGGCTGAAGCTCATTATGATGGATAAATTCCTCCAACGATTTTTCCTCCTCAGCGGTGTAGCAGCCCGGATCGATTATCATACAGTGTTTATGTTCGTCCCAAACCAACCAAGTATTTTCGGCAAAGGGGCCAAAGGTAAATGAGGTGCGCTGCAGCATAATGCAACAAAACTAAAAGATTGCAGGCGCGCAAAAGCAACCACATTGCTTTTTTTATTAGGTTCGAAAAATTTTTTTCCAAACGCATGAATAAATCCCGCCCAGGCCTATCGCTTTTTGCTTTAAGTATGATTGCTATCGGTGCAACTATTGGATCCGGCATATTTAAAACACCTGCAGGAATTGCAGCCAAAGTTTCGTCGAACGAAACCATCATTTTGCTATGGATTTTAGGTGGCTTGGTTTCCTTACTTGGCGCCCTTGTATTTGCCGAATTGGGATCGCGTTTTTCCAATGCCGGCGGTGTTTACACTTACTTGAACAAAGCATACGGCCCCCTTCCAGGATTTTTATACGGTTGGTGCCTACTCACCGTAATCAGCAGTGGAACAATCGCAGCCTTGTGCACAGTATTTGCCGAAAACCTGTCTTACTTTATACCCATCGAAGCATCAAATCAAAAATATGTAGCGATGGGAAGTATCGTCATATTAACCCTTTTCAATGCTTTCAGTATAAAAAGCAGTGAGTGGTTTGCCAACATTGGAACTGTTTTAAAAATTATTGGCATTTACGCTCTTCTTATTTTTGCTTTGTTTCTAGGCGAATCCGCTATTTTCCCGGATGTTGTTGTGGCTAAAGCTACAAGTACAGCAGAAGGCAGCGATAATCTCGCCGGCGCTTTCGTAGGAGTATTGTGGTCTTATACAGGCTGGCATTATGCGAGCTTTGTTTCGGGAGATGCCATTAATCCAAAACGCAACATTCCGCTCGCAATGCTTCTGGGCACGGGTGCTGTAACGCTTACCTATGTCTTATGTAATCTGGGATATTTTAAGGTGATTGATCACGAAACGATGGCGTCATTTAATAATCCGGATGCGCCCAAGGTTCTTGCGGTTGAAGTGATGAATGTTATTCTTCCGGCATTTAGCTATCTCATGCCGGCTTTAATTGCATTATCAGTGTTTGCATGTGCAGGGCTCTACATTTTATCTACACCGCGTATTTTTAATCAAATGGCAAACGAAGGATTGTTTTTCGGCGCGTTTGCAAAGGTTCACCCTGAATTTGGTGTTCCGCTCAATGCCATCTTACTGCAATCGGGTTGGGCAATGCTGTTGGTTTTTTTATGGGGCTCGTTTAGTAGCATAATTGAATATGTAACGTTTGTTGAGTGGATGTTCCTTTTAGCTGCTTGCATTGGAATTTTCGTTGTAAGGCAAAAGTATCCGACCGAAAATCCGCCCTTTCGTGTGCCGCTATATCCTATAATTCCGTTGCTATTTGTAGGCGTTATAGGTTGGTTTATCTTTAAAAATGCTTTGGCCGACAAGGCCGAATATTATGCCGGGTTAACGGTCTTGCCAATAGGAATTGTAGTTTATTATCTATTTAAGCATTTTAAGAAATCACACAGCAAATAAGTGGTTCGGAAGAATTTCATGCAACTTTTAGCAATTTAATCTGTTAATTTGCTGCTTTAATACTGATAAATTATGTCATTCGAACTCCCTTCTCTTTCTTATGCCTATACGGCGCTGGAGCCGCATGTTGATGCGCGTACCATGGAAATCCATCACACCAAACACCACCAGGCTTACGTTACGAACCTCAATGCTGCATTAAGCGGCACAGCATCTGAAGGCAAATCACTTGAAGCGCTTATGGCAGAAATGTCGAAACAACCCGTGGCCGTTCGCAATAATGGAGGCGGACATTACAACCATAATCTCTTTTGGGAAATCATGGGCCCCAATGCTGGCGGTCAACCAATGGGCGAATTGGCCGATGCCATCAATACTGCGTTTGGCACTTTCGATAAATTCAAAGAAGATTTTGCAAAAGCTGGGATGACGCGCTTTGGATCGGGCTGGGCCTGGCTCATAAAGCACGACGGCAAACTGGTGATTACTTCAACGCCGAATCAGGACAATCCGCTAATGGATCTTGCAGATGTGAAAGGCGCTCCGCTGCTTGGCCTTGATGTGTGGGAACATGCCTACTATCTTCACTACCAGAACCGCCGCGCCGAGTACATTACGGCCTGGTGGAACGTGGTAAACTGGAATAAGGTAAATGAACGTTTTCAGAAAGGATAAACGCTAAATAATCCGCAGTATTCCCCTGCGGATTTTTACTTTCCATCGGTGCGATGCATCTTTGCGCGCTATAAATATATTAGCTCATGATATCACGGAAACGTTCGGAAGAATTATTCACCTTAGCAAAAACATATTTCCCCGGCGGTGTTAATTCTCCTGTTCGCGCATTTCGCTCGGTCGGAGGAACACCATTGTTCATCAAGAAAGGCGACGGCTGTATGCTTACCGATGAAGACGGAAATACCTTTGTTGATTTTTGTTTATCGTGGGGCCCTATGATTTTGGGGCATAACAGCAGCATAGTGCGCGAAAAGGTTTGGGAAACAATCCAAAACGGCACCTCATTTGGCGCGCCAACTGCGCTCGAAAACGAACTGGCCGAGCTAATTCTCAACAACAACCGCTTTATCGAAAAATTACGTTTTGTAAGTTCAGGTACTGAAGCCGTGATGTCGGCAGTTCGTTTAGCGCGCGGATATACAGGACGAGATAAAATCCTGAAATTTGAGGGATGCTACCATGGACATGTTGACAGTTTATTGGTAAAAGCCGGCTCAGGGCTCGTGACATTTGGAAATTCATCTTCGGCAGGAGTTCCGAAGGGTTTGGTGAACGACACCATCGTGGTTCCGCTCAACCGAATCGATTTAGTAGAAGAGGCATTCAAACAGTTTCCAGGCGAAATAGCAGCAATAATCATTGAGCCTATTCCGGCCAATAACGGACTTTTGCAGGTAAGTAAGGAGTTTTTATTTTGCCTACAGTGTAAGGCAAATTCGCATGGTGCCTTGCTTATTTTTGATGAAGTTATTTCAGGTTTTCGCGTGGGTTTTGAAGGAGCAGCGGGCTTGTATAATATAAAACCCGACATAATTACCTACGGGAAAATTATTGGTGGCGGTTTTCCGGTTGGTGCATACGGCGCTTCGGCCGAAATAATGAGCAAGGTTTCGCCAGATGGCGATGTTTACCAAGCAGGTACACTTTCGGGCAACCCTGTAGCGATGTCGGCTGGTATCGCAGCGCTCGGCGAATGCCTCAAACCGGGCTTTTACCAGCAACTCGATGCTAAAACGCAACGATTTACCGAAAGCATAGAAAATTATGCCCGCAGCAAAAATTATCCTTTCCGCATTTTCCGAATAGGCTCTATTTTTTGGCTCGCATTTACGCGCAACGACATTCGCGCTTCCGAAGAAATTGATCCAAAGAGCATGGAACATTTTAAGAAATTACACGCTTTTTTACTCAATGAAGGGATTTATTTTGGCCCTTCGGGGTATGAAGTTGGATTTGTTTCAACAGCACATAATGAAGAGCAGTTAAACAAAGCTGCCGATTCCATTTCCAGAGGATTGGATTTTATATTTGAGACCCTATAATCTTAAGTCGCTCGTTCTGTTTCGACTATCGGGTTAATTGGGCTGCTTTTTTACATTTAACAAACGATTTACGTCCGATGGTTTTTCAGCTTGAAAAATATTCAGACATTTTTTTGCTCATTAATTGCGAAAAGATTTATCTTTGCAGCCCGTTTCAAAAAAACGCTAATTCACACAGAAACAAACATATCAAACTCAAAACATAAGACCATGACAAAAGCAGAAATTGTTGCAGAAATTGCCGAGAAAACAGGTGTTGAAAAAGTAGCGGTTCAAGCTACCATCGAAGCTTTCATGAAAAGCGTAAAAACGAATATCTCTCAGGGTAAAAATGTTTATTTGCGTGGTTTCGGAAGCTTTATTGTTAAAAAGCGTGCGGCGAAGAAAGGACGTAACATTTCCAAGAAAACAACCATTTTAATCCCCGAGCACTTTATTCCTGCCTTCAAACCTGCAAAATCGTTCAGCGAGAAGGTAAAGAAGTCGGTTAAAGCATAATTGTAAACCGATGGGCACACGACAGCTTTTACTTATTGCCTCGTGCCTGCTCATCGGAGGAGCGGTGTTCCTACTGCCCCGAACCACAGAAGTTAAGGAGGCGATACCGGCGCAGGTTGTTTCAGAAGATTTCAGCAAACAACTTGAAGAAGTAAAGAAGCAAACTCCGGCTCAACAATTGGGTAGAATTGAGTTCTTTGAAAATAAACTGAAAGAGGCCAAAGGATCCGAAAGAATCCAGTGGCTTGATTCTCTGCGAAAGCAGTGGGATGCGCAAATGCGACCGGGCATTGCAGCAGAATATGTGTTGCAGAAAGCCGAACTTGCCAACGATGCTAATTCGTGGAAAGATGCAGGGATGCGTTTTTTAGGTTTGGCAAGTTTCTTTGCCGAGTCGGATAAAAAATCGCTTCTACAGCGCGCAATAGCTTGCCTTGAGAAAGCCAAAGAGTTGAAGGCCAATGATTCGGAAATCAAGACACAGTTGGGTATTGCCTATGTCGAAGGTTCTCAGGATCCGATGAAGGGTATCGCCCTCTTGCGTGAAGCAGTTGCCGAAGACTCCACCAATGTCGATGCGCAACTTAGCCTTGGTTTTTTCTCCATGAAAAGTGGACAATACGATAAAGCGGTGAAGCGTTTTAAAACGGTTTCCAGCCTGCGTCCCGATTTGCCCGAAGTGAATCTCTACCTCGCTGATGCTTTATCCATGAGCGGAGATAAAAAAGCAGCCCTTTCAGTTATCGACAAGCTACTCAAAGTCACAACCGATAGCCTCATTCAGGCATCGGCCAATCAACGTAAAAAAGACATTCAACAGAATTAAAAAACTTAACACATCAGCATCATGCCAAGCGGAAAAAAAAGAAAGCGCCATAAAATGGCTACGCACAAGCGCAAAAAGCGTCTGCGTAAGAATCGCCACAAGAAGAAGTAATCCGGTAATCAGGGGTAATACCCTGTGAATCCCTTTAACTGAAACTTCCTAAAGCTGTATAAAACACTATGCAGTTATTAGGTAGTTTCCTATTTGATAAAGGATGAATAAGGAACTTGTTATTACGGCAAAGTCGAATGAAGTTGTTATTGCACAACTCGAAGACCGGCGACTAACCGACCTGAACAGGGAAAAAAGCAACAACAGTTATGCTGTTGGAGATATTTACCTTGGACGTGTTAGGAAGGTTATGCCCGGACTTAACGCTGCTTTTGTAGATGTTGGCTACGAGAAGGATGCCTTTTTGCATTATCTCGATCTTGGTCCACAGGTGCAGTCGCTGCTTAAATTCATTCAGGGTGTTCAAGGTAAAAAAATAAATACCCACGATTTATCATCATTCCGCAAGGAAGCCGATATACAAAAAGATGGAAAGATTGGTACTGTATTGAACAGCAATGGATTAATTCTGGTTCAAATTGCAAAGGAGCCAATCTCTACCAAAGGGCCGCGTATTACCTCTGAACTTTCGCTTGCCGGACGCTTCCTGGTGCTGGTTCCGTTTTCCGATAAAATTTCGGTTTCGCAAAAAATTAAAGACAACGAAGAGAAAAGTCGTCTTAAACGTTTAATTGCAAGCATTCGCCCACCAGGATTTGGCGTAATTATTCGAACGGTTGCATCGAATAAGAAAGTTGCAGAACTCGATCAAGATCTAAACGAATTGGTGCAACGTTGGCAACTCTTGTACGAGAGTCTTGTAGCCGCACAACCCAAAGAAAAGGTATTGGGCGAAATCCGCAGAACATCGGCCTTGTTGCGCGATGTGCTTAATGATACGTATCAAGGCATTACGGTCGACGACCAGTCGATTTACAGCGAAATAAAATCCTACATTTCACAAATAGCGCCCGATAAAGAGCGAATCGTAAAACTGTATAAGGGGAAGGAAAGTCTTTTTGAACACTTTGGTATTGATCGGCAAATTAAAGCTGCATTCGGTCAAAATGTAAGTTTGAAAAGCGGCGCTTATCTTATCATTCAGCATACTGAAGCTATGCATGTTATCGACGTGAACAGTGGCCATCGTACGCGCTCCGACAACGATCAAGAAGCCAATGCACTCGATACAAATCTTGAAGCCGCGCAGGAAATTAGCCGTCAACTGCGCCTACGCGATATGGGTGGCATCATTGTCATCGATTTCATCGACATGCATTCGGCGAACAACCGAAAAATTCTGTTCGACAAATTGCGTGAGGCTATGTCGCACGACCGGGCTAAACACACCATCCTGCCGCCAAGTAAATTTGGATTAATACAAATTACCCGGCAGCGTGTGCGTCCCGAATTGGTAATCGAAACACTCGAAAAATGTCCTACCTGCAATGGAACGGGCGAAATTCAACCATCGATTTTAATTACCGATGAAATCGAAAACAACCTCCGCTACATCCTAAAAGATCAGAATCAAAAGGGCGTACAACTGTGGGTAAATCCTTTACTTGAAGCCTACATTAAAAAAGGATTGCCTTCGAGGCAGATGCGATGGTTTTTGAAGTATAAAAGTTGGGTGAAAGTAAAGGCCGTTCCGTCTTACCACATGATGGAATACCATTT
>JBKCFX010000420.1:0-1570 GCA_046303595.1 Bacteroidia bacterium | reverse complement strand
GTTTAACAGGCAATTCGCAAAACACGGTCATTCTGCTTCGCAAAAATTTCTCGCTAACATTGTTGCATTACGTTACGTTTGATACATTTGTTGAAACCGTGTTTCGCAAATCGCCGAAACGTTAAGCCTGCACACTGACTTGCTCTACCCTATTTTTGCGCTCGCTTTTTGTTCTTTTCTTATAATCAATTGCGATAATGCGAAACAGCATAGCGCCTTATCTGCCAATCGGAATATAGCTCGCTAGCATTCGCAGCAAAATAAGCGCTGATTGAATTTATTTTCCCGGCTTTATTTTCTATAAACTTTTCAGCCGGCGCCTAAGGGCGAAAACGGTGTTTGACAGCCAGCCGTTCATCGCTGTCGGTTCTATAAACTTCTCAAAAGGCGCGGCTAAGGCCGCGAAATTTTCGATCGAAAGAATATCCAAAAGCCGGAAAAATAAATTCCGTCCCAATAAACATTCCGGACAGCCCAAACATTCGTTGTGTTTGAAAATAAACGTAATGCGCTTATTTTATCATTGCCTAGTGATTGCTTTAGCTCAGTGTGCTTGCTTAACAGGCAATTCGCAAAACACGGTCATACTGCTTCGCAAAAATTTCTTGCTAACATTGTTGCATTACGTTACGTTTGATACATTTGTCAAAACCGTGTTTCGCAAATCGCCGAAACGTTATAAGCCATTTTAGGACGACAACAAACCAACAACAGACAATGAAAAAAATCTTTACAATTTTACTTTTACTGACAAGTGGTATAACAGCATTTGCACAAATTGACTTTAACAATTACAACTATCAATACAAAAAAACTTGTTATGGTAGCGGACCAACTTATTATACAACACGACAATTGAACGTCTATGAAAGTATGAGCACAGAAAGTGCTATAAGTAGCGAAATTCCAAGTGGTGCTGCCGTTGAAGTAACAAATTCATTTTTTGGCGAACACGGTTGGTGGGAAGTTTGTTATGACGGAGAAACTGGCTGGTTAAAAAAGGCATACCTAACAAAAAAACAACCAGTTCAAAAAACTCAAACCTACCAAGACGATGACGACAATTCATCAATAAGTTCGACAGACCAAGATACCGATGTTGGTTTTGAACCTTTTTTGGCAAAGGCAAATACATCAGCAAATTTCAGGACAGCACCTTCGACAAGTAGTAGCGTTATCAGACAATTACCAGCAGGAACTCAACTTTATATTTTTTCTAAACAGGACGCTAATGGTTTTTATAAAGCAATTGACATCAAAACAGGTAAAATTGGTTGGGTAAGTAAAAGCCTTGTAAAGTGGACAGGTGAAGCTGACATAAATTACAGCGGAGCATTTCAAAGCACAGGCTCTACTTCAAGTTACAACTCGGAAGTAATAATCAGAAACAAATCATCGTATAAAATCACACTTGTAGTTGGTGGTGAGACTTTTTATTTAAGTCCAAATTCGACTGAAACAAAATCCATTTCACCTGGAAAAATGTATTATATCGCAACGGCACCAGGTGTAAGTCCGACATCAGGTTATCAGACCTTTGGTTCTGATCAAGGTTCCGAGTGGGAGTTTT
>JBKCFX010000419.1:0-2748 GCA_046303595.1 Bacteroidia bacterium | reverse complement strand
GTCGGCCCGAGCGGCTTCTTCTTGTTGTTTACGCAACTCTCTGCGCTTCTCGGCCTCTATGCTTGCTGCCAGTTCCTTCTTTTGACGGGCGGTTGCTTTTTGAAAATTCTCTCTATAGTCAAAGGCTTCAATTTCTGGGTCGAATGCAATTTTGTACTTAAATTCGAACGGATGATCTTTGTCTTCCTTGTGAAGATTGATTACCCCTAATTCGTTCAATTGCGCTACTTCGGTGCCGATAAGGTTCGCCGGCGCGTACGTACTGATTTCGATTTTTGTAGGATTGTGCCCGGGTTGTTCCAAAATGGCTTCGCACTCGCGATTGACACCAATACGAATCTGAAAAGCACCGGTTTCAGTATCAAATTGAAGGTATTCATTCTTGCCACCGCAAACAAGTCGAATTTTAGCATCAGGGCTTAATTGCCCATCTGAACCGCGCAATTCTCCATTGAAAATTAAAAACTCTGCAGGTTGTGCAAAAGCATCAACAAAACTAAGCACCAATGCTGCCAGAATTATTTGCCGGAAGCGAATTTCTATTGAAAATAATCTAAGGGATTTCATGAATTGTAGGTTCTACAAAACTATTAATTTGATGGGATCTTTCTGATGATTTATGAACAATATATACGATGTAAAATGTTTTTTATTTAACGTGGCTAAAATCGCTTCAAGACAAGCTCACCAACTGTTTTGCCAATCGACAATGAAGATGTTGCCGCCGGCGAAGGGGCATTCAACACGTTGATTGCAATCTTGTTCTCTGTAATTTTAAAATCATCGAGCAAACCACCTGTGCGATCGCAAGCTTGTGCACGAACTCCGGCACCTGCAGGCACCAAATCGTTTTCCTGAACTTCAGGTACAAGCTTCTGCAAGGCTTTGGTAAATGCTGCTTTCGAAAAAGAACGGTAATATTCGCCAAGACCTGTCTTCCAATACTTGAACGCCACTTTTCTGAAACCGGGCCAAGATAACGAATCCCAAACATCGCTGAGGTTTACATCACTTTTTTTATACCCTTCGCGCTTAAATGCAAACACGGCATTCGGGCCGGCTTCTACGCCGCCGCCTATCATCTTTGTAAAATGTACGCCTAGAAATGGGAAATTAGGGTCGGGCACCGGATAAATAAGGCTTTTTACAAGATGCCGTTTGTCGTCGCGCAATTCATAATATTCGCCTCTAAAGGGTACAATCCGAACATCCAGATTTTTCTCAGTCAATTCGGCAATGCGATCAGAAAACAAGCCTGCACAATTCACCACAAGTCTGGTCGTATAGGTTCTGCCCGCAGCATGTACCTCGGCACCTTTGTCGGTGGAGGTAATGGCATCAACCTTTGCATTCAAAATAACCCGACCACCCTTTAATGCGATTTGCTCCCCGATAACTTCTGCAACGCGCCCATAATCAATAATGCCAGTATATGGAACGTGGATGCCCGCCAAGCCGGTACAATGCGGCTCATAACCACGAATCTCTTCAGCCGTTATTTTGCGAATCTTCGTCAATCCATTCTCGATGCCTCGCTTGTAAACGTTTTCGAGTAACGGAAGTTCCTCTGTACGCGTTGCTACAATTACCTTTCCGCATAGGTCGTAAGGAATGTTGTGCTTGTTCGCAAAATCGAGGAGCATTTCGTACCCACGTATGCAGTTTAGCGCCTTCAAACTTCCGGGTTTGTAGTACACACCCGAATGTATTACACCCGAATTGTTACCCGTTTGATGTTTTGCAACCCGATCATCCTTCTCCAGAACCGCCACCTTTAGTTCGGGCTTCGATTCTAAAATATTGAATGCCGTTGCAAGTCCTACAATTCCACCGCCAACAATCAAACAATCAAAATTATTATCCATATTACAAAAAAAAGCAAGCCGCTGAGTTTATACAAGGAATTATGAAAATGCTTTTTCAAAAAGTATCCACAATTGGCCTACATAATCAAATCGCGTTAATTTTCGAAATGATCCGCCAAACAACACTTCCAATTTCCTTACTTTTGGCCGAGTTGGGAAATTAAATCTCGACCTTATTCGCTGTTTTTATGGAAGCATACATTGTAGATGGTATCCGTACGCCAATCGGATCGTTTCAGGGAACACTTTCGACCGTTCGTGCCGATGATCTGGGCGCACATGTTATACACCATATCGCGGCAAAACATCCCGAAATTCCGGCCGAAGCATACGACGATGTGATTATGGGATGTGCTAATCAGGCCGGTGAAGATAATCGCAATGTGGCGCGTATGTCGCTTCTGTTGGCCGGCTTGCCATATACCGTTCCCGGCGAAACCCTTAACCGACTTTGTAGCTCCGGACTGGCGGCTATTGTTGCAGCATCGCGGGCCATCAAAGCGGGCGACGGACATTTGTTCATAGCTGGTGGTGTTGAAAACATGACTCGTTCCCCACTCGTTGTATCGAAACCATCCACCGCTTACGGAACCGATTCAAAGCTATACGACTCAAGTTTTGGCTGGCGTTTCGTAAATCCGAAAATGCACGAAGTTTTTGGCACCGATGCCATGGGCGAAACAGCCGAGAATCTGGTCGATTTGTATGGCATTTCGCGCGAGGATCAAGATGCATTTGCATTTCGGTCGCAACAAAAGGCTGCACGGGCTAAGGAGAACGGACGACTGGCCTTGGAAATTGTTCCGATTCAGATTCCACAGCGCAAAGGCGATCCGGTTTGGTTCGAACACGATGAGTTTATGAAACCTGCAACCAGCCTCGA
>JBKCFX010000418.1:0-11269 GCA_046303595.1 Bacteroidia bacterium | reverse complement strand
TCATCTCTGGTATGGGTGAGCTTCACCTCGAAATTATCATGGACCGTCTTAAGCGTGAGTTCAAGGTTGAATGTAACCAGGGCGCGCCTCAGGTTAACTACAAAGAAACTATTCAAGGCACAGTTACGCATCGCGAGGTTTATAAGAAACAAACCGGTGGTCGTGGTAAATTTGCCGATATTGTTGTTACGATTAGTCCAGTTGATGAAGGAAAAGAAGGTCTTCAATTCGTTAATGAAGTTGTAGGCGGTAACATTCCACGCGAATACATTCCATCTGTTGAAAAAGGCTTTAAAGCCGCAATGACGAATGGTGTACTTGCCGGATATACAATGGATAGCTTAAAAGTACGTCTTACAGACGGTTCTTACCACGCGGTTGACTCCGATGCGCTT
This sequence comes from Bacteroidia bacterium, assembly GCA_046303595.1. Lineage (GTDB taxonomy): Bacteria > Bacteroidota > Bacteroidia > M30B66 > M30B66 > CAMCXT01. Next base: position 10,874 of record JBKCFX010000418.1, on the reverse strand, counting down.
TCTTTCGAAATTTGTGCTCGTACAGCATTCCGCGAAGCACTTCCAAAAGCACAACCGGTATTGCTAGAACCAATTATGAAGGTGGAGGTATTAACTCCGGAAGAATACATGGGAGATATCATTGGTGACTTGAATAAGCGTCGTGGTCAACTCGAAGGAATGGATAGCCGCGCAGGTGCTCAGGTAATTCGCGCGAAAGTTCCACTCAGCGAAATGTTTGGATATGTAACTACCCTGCGCACAATCTCTTCGGGACGTGCAACATCAACGATGGAGCCTTCGCATTACGCCGAAGCGCCGCGTCAGGTGGCCGAGGAGGTAATCGCAAAAGCGAAAGGTAAATCAGCAAAAGTTTAATCGTTCTTTATATACTCTACATGAGCCAGAAAATTCGCATCAAACTCAAGTCATACGATTATAATTTAGTCGATAAATCGGCTGAAAAAATCGTAAAGACCGTTAAATCAACCGGAGCTGTTGTTAGTGGGCCAATTCCCCTTCCAACCAACAAGAAGATTTACACGGTTCTGCGTTCACCACACGTGAACAAAAAGGCACGCGAACAATTTCAACTTTGTTCGTACAAGCGCCTGATGGATATTTACTCAACTACCTCTAAAACCGTTGATGCGCTAATGAAGCTTGAGCTTCCCAGTGGTGTGGAGGTTGAAATCAAAGTGTGACGGTAGTCCATCTGTTTTGCATTCATTTACACGAAACACAATAAAATGTCAGGTATCATAGGTAAAAAAATCGGAATGACTAGTCTTTACAGTGCCGCTGGTAAGAACATACCATGCACGGTTATCGAAGCTGGTCCTTGCGTAGTAACGCAAGTAAGAACTGTCGAAAAAGACGGTTACAGCGCTGTTCAACTGGCGTTTGATGAGAAAAAAGAAAAGCACACATCGGCAGCGATGAAAGGGCATTTCGAAAAAGCACAGACTACTCCCAAGCGCAAGCTTGTAGAGTTCCGCGACTTTGCAGACGAAAAGCAATTGGGTGAAACAATCACTGTTGAGTTGTTCGCCGAAGGTGAGTTTGTTGATGTTGTAGGAACGTCGAAAGGAAAAGGTTTCCAGGGCGTTGTTAAGCGTCACGGCTTTAGTGGCGTTGGTATGCAAACGCACGGTCAACATAACCGTTTGCGTGCACCAGGATCTTTGGGTGCTTCTTCGTATCCTTCACGTGTATTTAAAGGAATGCGCATGGCCGGTCGTACAGGCGGAGCACGCGTTAAAATTCAGAACCTTGAAATTCTGAAAGTAATTCCCGAACAAAATTTAATTGTAATTCAGGGAGCTGTTCCCGGGCCGAAAGGTTCTTACGTAACGCTTGAGAAATAATGGAATTAGCAGTATACAACTCAAACGGTCAGGAGACCGGCCGAAAGGTTAAGCTTAGTAGCGAAATCTTCGGAATCGAGCCGAACGATCACGCGATTTATCTCGATGTGAAACAGATGTTGGCAAACCGTCGCCAGGGTACTCACAAATCAAAAGAACGTGCAGAAGTATCGTATTCTACAAAGAAACTTAAGCGCCAAAAGGGTACTGGTGGGGCTCGTGCAGGTAGCATTAAATCACCTGTATTTGTAGGCGGTGGTCGTGTATTTGGACCAAAACCGCGCGATTACAGTTTTCGTCTGAATAAAAAAGTTAAGCAGCTTGCGCGCAAGTCGGCACTTACTTACAAAGCAAAAGACAACGGAATTGTATTGGTTGAAGGTTTTTCTTTTGATGCTCCATCTACCAAAAATTTCACCGGAATTTTAAATAACTTGAAATTGCAAGGCAAGAAAACACTTGTCGTTGTTCCGGAACAAAATCAGAATTTATATTTATCGAGCCGAAATTTGCAAAACAGCAAAGTGGTTGTAGCAGGTGATATCAATACATTCGATATCCTGCATGCCAACAATATTGTATTGTTTGAAAATTCGGTTAAATCTATTGAAAACCTTTTAACCCAGAACTAAGATGCAGATCATTGTAAAGCCAATCATTACAGAGAAAGTAACCTCTGTGGCCGAGAAACTGAACCGCTATGGTTTTGTGGTTCATGAAGATGCAAATAAAATCCAGATTAAAAAAGCCGTTCAAGATCTGTATGGCGTAACCGTGGAGGAAGTAAACACCATGCGTTACATCGGAAAGGTAAAAATGCGCAATACCAAAAATGGATTTAATACCGGTTTAACCGGTCGCTGCAAAAAAGCGATTGTTACCCTAAAGGACGGAGATTCAATTGACTTATTTACCACATTCTAATTGCTATGGCACTAAAGAAATTTAACCCGATTACGCCTGGAACCCGTTTTAAAGTTGCGGGTACTTTCTCGGACGTAACAACCAGCAAGCCTGAGAAGTCGCTGTTGGTTAAACAAAAGAAATCTGGCGGTCGCAACAACAGTGGTAAAATGACCATGCGTTATATTGGTGGTGGCCACAAACAACGTTACCGTTTAATCGACTTCCGTCGCGACAAGCATGATGTTCATGCAACGGTTGCCACGATTGAGTACGATCCCAACCGTTCAGGTCGTATTGCTCTTTTGCAGTATGCCGATGGCGAGAAGCGTTATATTCTTGCTCCTGATGGTTTAAAAGTAGGCAATACTGTTCGTTCAGGTAAAGATGCGCCGGTTGAGCCCGGAAATGCCCTCTTCTTGAGCGATGTTCCACTAGGTACCATGATTCATCATATCGAATTACGTCCGGGACAGGGAGCAGCTTTGGTTCGCAGTGCCGGTGCAGCTGCTCAGTTGCAAGCGCGTGATGGGAAATATGCTATTATCCGTATGCCATCAGGCGAGATTCGCATGATTTTGAATACTTGCCTTGCTGTAATTGGTACGGTTAGTAATCCTGACCACCGTTTGGAGCGTTCTGGTAAAGCCGGCCGTTCACGCTGGTTAGGTCGTCGTCCGCGCGTACGCGGTGTTGCTATGAACCCGGTAGATCACCCAATGGGTGGTGGTGAAGGTCGTGCATCGGGTGGTCACCCGCGCAGCCGTAAAGGTATTCCAGCAAAAGGTTACAAAACACGCGCGCCAAAAAACAGAAGTACACGTTATATCATCGAACGTCGTAAAAAATAATTGTTCAACACAGAAAAATAATATCCTATGAGCCGTTCGCTTAAAAAAGGTCCCTTCATTGATTTCAAGCTGGAAAAAAAAGTTCTGGCAATGATGGACTCTGGTAAAAAATCAGTAATTAAGACATGGGCGCGTCGTTCCATGATTTCGCCTGATTTCGTTGGACAAACAATAGCTGTTCACAACGGAAATAAATTCATTCCGGTTTATGTTACCGAAAACATGGTAGGCCATAAATTAGGTGAATTTGCACCAACTCGTACATACCGCGGTCACGCTGGTAATCGCAAAGACAAAGGCAAAAAATAATCATTCACGTTCTTTATAACATCTCTCAAAAATGGGATCACGCAAAAAAAATATGGCAGAGGCGCTCAAAGCGGAGCGTAAAACTACAGCCTTTGCCAAATTGAACGATTGCCCAACTTCTCCACGCAAAATGCGTCTGGTAGCAGACCTTATTCGTGGTGTTGAAGTAGATAAGGCATTGTCGATTCTTAAGTTTACTAATAAAGATGCTGCAGGGCGTTTGGAGAAACTTCTTCTTTCTGCAATTGCAAACTGGCAAGCGAAAAACGAAGGACAGCGCTTGGAAGAGAGCAACGTGATTGTAAAAGAAATCAGCGTCGATGGTGGTCGTCAGTTGAAGCGCTTACGCCCGGCTCCTCAAGGACGCGGATATCGTATCCGCAAGCGTTCAAATCACGTGACGCTCATTTTAGGGAGTCGCGAAGTAGCCGCAATCGCATAATCATTCACAAGACAATTTAAAATAAATGGGACAAAAAGCAAATCCGATTGGTCTTCGTCTGGGAATCATCCGTGGATGGGATTCAAACTGGTATGGTGGAAAAAACTTTACCGATAAACTGGTTGAGGACCACAAGATTCGTAAATATTTGAACGCTCGTTTGCAAAAAGCAGGTGTTTCAAAGATTGTTATCGAACGCACTTTGAAACTGGTAACCGTTACAATTAATACAGCCCGTCCGGGAATTATTATTGGGAAAGGTGGTCAGGAGGTTGATAAACTAAAAGAAGAACTTAAGAAATTAACCAAAAAAGAAGTTCAGATCAACATTTTTGAAATTAAGCGGCCTGAATTGGATGCGCGCCTTGTTGCTGATGGAATTGCGCGTCAGCTTGAAGGACGTGTTTCGTTCCGTCGAGCAATGAAAACGTCAATTGCTTCTACGATGCGCATGGGTGCCGAGGGTATTAAGTGCAAATTGTCGGGTCGATTAGGCGGAGCAGAAATGGCACGCGTCGAAGGCTATAAAGAAGGAAGAACGCCATTGCATACATTGCGTGCAGATATCGATTATGCTTTAGCTGAAGCTCACACAACTTACGGACGTATCGGTGTGAAGGTTTGGATTTGTAAGGGCGAAGTATATGGTAAGCGCGATTTGAGCCCTAACATTGGTATGCAGGCCCAGAAATCAGGTTCGCCTTCCGGTGGGTCTGATCGCGGTGACCGCGGTGGTCGGCGTGGTGGTGACCGCGGTGCTGATCGTGGAGGACGACGTTCAAAATAATTAGACCTTGAATTTATTCAAAGGGGACCTACCGGTCCTCTTTTTTTTTCTCCAGGCCTCTATAGTAGACACAAAAAAGAATTTGAAAAAAAATAGCAAAGTCGTGTTGTAATTAAAAAACAACTTACTATCTTTGCCGTCCCCAAAATAACGCCGCGCGATGCGGTCGAACTTGGGAGATAATTAGTGAATCCGGTAAAAACGAAATTCCATGTTACAGCCTAAACGTACGAAGTACAGGAAGCAACATAAAATGAAAATGAAAGGCAATGCAACGCGTGGACACGAGTTGGCGTTTGGGTCTTTCGGTATTAAAGCATTAGAGGGCGTTTGGATGACTGCTCGTCAGATTGAAGCCGCTCGTATTGCAGTTACGCGTTACATGAAACGTGAAGGTCAGATATGGATTCGCGTGTTTCCAGATAAGCCTATCACCAAAAAGCCTGCTGAAGTGCGAATGGGTAAAGGTAAGGGATCGCCCGAATATTGGGTGGCGGTTGTAAAGCCGGGTACCGTTATTTTCGAAGCGGAGGGAGTGCCGATGGAAATTGCCAAAGAAGCCTTGCGTCTAGCGGCTCAAAAATTACCTGTGACAACAAGGTTTATTGTTCGTCGCGATTATGAAGAAGCTACAGCCTGATTTTAAACTATGAAACGGGAAGATTTAACAAACCTTTCAATCCAGGAATTGAAAGATAAAGTTCAGGAGATGAAACCGCAGCATGCGCGTATGGTGTTGAACCATACTGTTTCTTCTACAGAAAGTCCAATTGGAATTCGTTACAGTCGTCGTGCAATTGCCCGCGTTTTCACCGAAATCCGCAACCGTGAACTTCAGCAATCAGCTCAATAATATAACTGATGGAAACTATTGAAAGAAATTTACGCAAAGAGCGTGTCGGTTTAGTTCGAAGCACGAAAATGGATAAAACCATTGTAGTAGCTGTTGAGCGTAAAGTAAAGCATCCAAAGTATGGTAAGTTCGTTAAGAAGACAACAACTTTCATGGCTCATGACGATAAGACTGAGTGTGGTGCAGGAGATACTGTTAAAATCATGGAAATCCGTCCGATGAGCAAGAACAAGCGCTGGAGACTGGTTGAAATCATTGAAAAAGCCAAGTAACAAAGTAACGATTGTCAAATAGTATTTTGTCATGATACAACAAGAATCACGTTTAACTGTAGCCGATAATTCCGGAGCGAAAGAAGTACTTTGTATCCGTGTGTTGGGCGGTACCAAAAAGCGCTACGCCTCTGTCGGCGATAAAATCGTTGTAACGGTTAAACATGCACTTCCCAGCGGGAATTCCAAAAAGGGTTCTGTAACAAAAGCTGTTGTTGTGCGCACCCGCAAAGAAATTCGTCGTCCCGACGGTTCTTATATCCGTTTCGATGACAATGCCGTGGTATTGCTCAATAACAATGATGAGTTGCGCGGAACGCGTATATTCGGACCTGTTGCTCGTGAATTGCGTGAAAAGCAGTACATGAAAATTGTTTCATTAGCTCCGGAAGTGTTATAATAAATACAGTTTACGACCCATGAAACTTCATATCAAAAAAGGCGATAAGGTAATGGTGATTGCCGGCAACCACAAGGGTGAGTCGGGAGAAGTTACCGAAGTGCTTGTAAGTAAGCAGCGCGCTATTGTTAGCGGGGTGAATATGATTTCACGCCACAGCAAGCCAACTTCTCAAAATCCTCAAGGAGGAATTATTAAGGAAGAAGGAACTATTCATATTTCGAACTTAATGGTGATTGATCCTAAAACCGGAAAACCTGCACGTACAGGTCGTCAAGAGGATAAATCAGGTAAGTTGGTTCGTTTTTTCAAATCTAAAAATTAAGCTTAAGTCAAGGCGATGAACTATACACCGAATCTTAAGACAAAGTACCGCGCAGAGATTGTGAAATCGTTGCAGAAAGAGTTCGATTACAAGAGCTCGATGCAGGTTCCGAAATTAACCAAGATTTGTTTGAATCAAGGTATTGGATCTGCGGTTTCTGATAAGAAAATGATTGACGCTGCCGTTGTTGAGATGACAACAATCTCAGGCCAGAAAGCGGTTGCAACAAAATCGCGTAAAGACATCTCAAACTTTAAACTTCGTAAAGGCGTTCCAATTGGCGTTCGCGTTACACTGCGCGGCGACAAGATGTATGAATTCTTGGAGCGTTTAATCAATGTGGCGCTTCCACGTATTCGCGATTTTCGTGGTATCAATGATAAAGGATTTGATGGTCGCGGTAATTACACTTTAGGTGTAACAGAGCAGATTATCTTCCCAGAAATCAACATCGACAAGGTTTCCAAAATTATGGGTATGGACATCACGTTTGTTACCAATGCACCAACTGATAAAGAAGCATTTGCATTGTTGCGTGAGTTTGGTCTTCCATTTAAAAATCAAAAAAAGTAATACGATCCGATGGCTAAAGAAAGCATGAAAGCCCGTGAGGTGAAACGGGCGAAATTGGTTGCACGGTATGCAGCAAAAAGAGAGGCTCTGAAGGCTGCCGGAGATACTGCCGGCTTGCAAAAGCTTCCGCGAAATTCTTCTAAAATTCGTTTGCGCAACCGTTGCAAATTAACTGGTCGTCCTCGCGGATATATCCGTCAGTTCGGCTTATCTCGTATTACTTTCCGCGAGATGGCAACCGAAGGGAAAATCCCTGGAGTAACTAAAGCCAGCTGGTAACATTTTAAAGATCTCAATACAATTAGCATCTCATCTCATGACAGATCCAATTGCAGACTACCTAACCCGCCTTCGCAACGCAATTCATGCGAATCATCGTGTGGTAGAAATTTCTTCTTCGAAAATGAAACAAAACTTAACCAAGATTTTGTTTGAGAAGGGGTATATTCTTAGCTACAAGTTCGAAAACCCGGGCAAAGAAAATCCTCAGGGTACAATCAAAATAGCTTTAAAATATCATCCTGTTACTAAGTTATCAGCGATACGCGAACTAACCCGTGTTTCTAAACCAGGTCTGCGCCGTTATGCACACGTTGAAAATCTTCCTCGCGTAATCAATGGACTCGGTATTGCCGTTATTTCAACTTCCAAGGGTCTTATGACCGACAAGGAGGCACGCTCTGAAAACGTTGGTGGAGAGGTGATTTGCTATATTTCATAACACTAAATTAAAAAAGAAACAATGTCACGGATTGGAAAACTTCCGATTAGCCTGCCCAAAGGAGTTAGTGTAAACGTTAATTCAGATAATGTAGTTACCGTTAAGGGCCCTCTTGGTGAACTTTCTGAGCAGGTTAATCCCGCTATAACTGTAAATGTGGACGAGTCGAAAATCGAAGTGAGCCGCAGCAGTGACGTTAAGGAACATCGTTCAATGCATGGTTTGTACCGTGCGCTAATCAATAATATGGTTGTAGGTGTTTCGCAAGGATTTACAACTGAACAAGAATTGGTTGGCGTTGGTTACCGCGCTTCGAATTCTGGTCAGTTACTAGAGCTCTCATTAGGATATTCGCACAATATTGTTTTCGAGATTCCGAAAGAGATTAAGTTAGAAACAAAAACTGAACGTGGTAAGAATCCGCTTATCATCATGAAGTCATCAGACAAGCAATTGCTTGGAATGGTAGCTTCTAAAATTCGTTCAATGCGCAAGCCTGAACCATACAAAGGAAAGGGTATCAAGTTCGTGAACGAAGTATTGCGTCGTAAAGCAGGTAAATCTGCAGGTAAAAAATAATTTCCCTTCATCATCATGGCAATTACTAAAGAATTTCGTAGAACAAGGATTAAGAAGAGAATCCGTAAAGTCGTTACAGGTGATTCATCTGCTCCGCGCTTGAGTGTATTTCGCAGTAACAGCGATATCTACGTACAATTAATTGATGATCTCAAAGGTCATACATTGGCTGCCGCCTCTTCCTCAGAAGCCGGCATTAAAGATCAAAAAGTAAATAAGTCTGAGAAGGCCGCTCTTGTAGGTAAGGCAATCGCTCAGAAAGCTAAGGAAGCGGGTATCGATTCTGTTCGTTTCGATCGTAACGGATACCTTTACCATGGCCGTGTTAAATCTCTCGCTGAAGGAGCCCGCGAAGGCGGATTAAAATTCTAAAGACTATGTCAAACGTAAACATTAAAAGAGTTCGTTCAAGCGATATTGAACTAAAAGATAAACTGGTTGCAGTTAATCGTGTTACCAAGGTTACTAAAGGTGGTCGTACCTTTTCTTTTTCAGCAATTGTTGTTGTTGGTAATGAGAAAGGCATCGTTGGTTATGGTTTGGGCAAAGCAAAAGAGGTTACCGATGCAATCAGCAAAGGTGTAGACGATGCAAAGAAAACCTTAATAAAAGTTCCGGTAATTAACGGAACGGTTCCGCACGAGCAACACGGGAAATTCGGAGGTGCCCTAGTATTTCTAAAACCTGCTGCGCACGGAACCGGAGTTATCGCTGGTGGTGCGATGCGTGCCGTATTGGAGAGTGTTGGCATTACAGACGTTTTGGCAAAATCAAAAGGTTCGTCTAACCCACACAACGTGGTAAAAGCAACGATTGAAGCATTAACGCAAATGCGCGACCCTGCTACTGTTGCCCAGCAACGCGGAATTTCAATGGAACAAGTGTTTAACGGATAATAATTGGAAACCATGAGCAGAATTCGAATTCAGCAAATCAAAAGTGGCATTGATCGTCCGGAGAATCAAAAACGTACCTTACGTGCTCTAGGGATTACAAAAATGAATGTACCGGTTGAACATGAGGCTACTGCCCAGATTTTGGGTATGGTAGATAAAGTGAAACATCTGGTATCTGTTACTGAAATCTGATTTTAACGATTTAGAGAATCAATTATGAATCTTAGCAACTTAAAACCTGCAAACGGAGCTACTAAAACTTCGAAGCGCATCGGACGAGGCCAAGGATCTGGTCGTGGTGGAACATCCACGCGTGGCCACAAAGGCGCGAAGTCGCGTTCTGGTTATTCGTCAAAAGTAGGATTTGAAGGTGGTCAAATGCCATTGCAACGCCGTCTTCCTAAGTTTGGCTTTAAAAATATCAATCGTGTTGAATATCGCGGTATCAATTTAGATACGCTTCAGACACTCGCTGATAAAATTAATGTTTCGGCAATTACCTTTGAAACGCTTCAGGCCAATGGTATGGCTGGTAAAAATGACCTAATCAAAATACTCGGGCGAGGTGAACTTAATGCGAAACTTGATGTCACCGTTCATGCATTCACCGCAAGCGCAAAACAAGCTATCGAAGCAAAAGGAGGAACCGCTACAATTCTTGCCTGATGAAAAGACTAATAGATACCCTAAAGAATATTTACGCGATCGAAGAACTTCGTTCTAAAATCTGGAACACTTTTCTGTTTCTTTTAGTTTATCGATTGGGTTCTTTTGTTGTTTTACCCGGCGTCAATCCGGATTCGCTTGATGCGTTGAAGCAGCAAACTTCAGAAGGTATTTTGGGTCTTTTGAATATGTTTTCAGGTGGAGCCTTTTCAAACGCATCCATTTTTGCCTTGGGTATCATGCCTTACATCTCGGCATCAATTGTTGTTCAGCTTTTAACCATTGCAATTCCATACTTCCAGAAAATGCAGAAGGAGGGGGAAAGCGGCCGTAAGAAGATGAATCAGATTACCCGCTACCTCACTGTATTAATTTGCGCTCTTCAAGCCCCAAGCTATTTGGCCAACTTAAACAATCAAATCGGTGCTCAGGCTATTACAGATAGTAGTTCATTCTTTTGGCTTTCTTCCACAGTTATTCTTGTGGCAGGTACTATGTTTATTATGTGGTTAGGTGAGCGAATAACTGATCGTGGAATCGGAAATGGTATTTCGCTTATCATCATGGTAGGAATTATTGCAGAGCTTCCGGGAGCACTTATTGGGGAATTCGGATCGCGTATTGCTCAAGCAGGTGGAGGTACTGTAATGTTTCTAATCGAATTAATTGGCTTATTACTAGTTGTGATTCTTGCAATTCTCCTTGTTCAGGGTGTTCGCCGAATTCCCGTTCAAGTTGCGAAGCGTATTCAAGGAAATACGCAGGTTGGCGGTGTTCGTCAATATATCCCGCTGCGGGTTAATACGGCTGGTGTAATGCCCATCATTTTTGCTCAGGCGATTATGTTTATTCCGATTACCATTGCGGGTTTTGCCAATCTTGATTCCTTGCAAGGATTTATGGCAACGTTTGCAAATGTAACCGGCTTCTGGTATAACTTCACATTTGCTG
>JBKCFX010000417.1:0-3726 GCA_046303595.1 Bacteroidia bacterium | reverse complement strand
ATACGCAACGATAAGGCTTGGGGAACAATTGATTTCGGAGATGGTAAAGGGGCCTTGAGTATTTCCAAGGAAGAATATATCGAATATTCCAAACGATTTAAGCCTAAGAATTAATCCGTTTCGATTGTATTTAATACGTTTCAGGTGAACGATTTCCGGAAATCATGCACCCGGAATTCTTGTATCGTTGAACTAAGTTCAAAATCTATGCTGATAAAACTATCAAGCAGTCTAAGATGGCAACAACGTTAAAATATAGCTACATAAGCGGTAAGCCGATTCAAGCCAGCGAAATCGTTTCAGGGAGTGAAATCCGCGAAAGCATTTTCGATCTAATCCGCGAGGATTTTCCGGCATTTCGAACCGACGATGTTATATCTATCTACGAACTCAATAAGTACCGACGGTTATATCTAACCCGCTTAGTTGAACAGGAACGTGGCGAATTAGCCAAATTAGACCAAGATGTAATGACCGCAATACGCGAAAATTCACTGCTCACTCAAAATCTTCAAGAGGAGGCTGAACTCAACCCTACAATTGGTGAACGCCTCGCGGATAAGATTGCGGCTTTCGGAGGAAGTTGGATTTTCATCATCAGTTTTTTCGTTTTATTAAGCGCATGGATGCTCCTAAATTCCGTGCTATTGGTTACCCGAGCATTCGACCCCTTCCCTTATATTTTGCTCAATTTAATTCTTTCGTGTATGGCCGCCATTCAGGCACCGATAATTATGATGAGCCAAAATCGGCAGGAACAAAAAGACCGCATACGGGCAGAACACGACTACAAAATAAATCTGAAGGCCGAATTGGAGATAAAACTACTGAGTGAAAAAATGGACCATCTTCTGGTACATCAGAATAAAAAACTTCTTGAAATTCAAGATGTTCAAATCGATTACCTGGAGGATCTTTTAAGGCAGCGCAGGGATGAAAACAAAGACATAGATAAGTAAGAAAAGCGCTAATTTAGAAGAAACCATTCGGCACCAATGCAGTTAAATTCAATCTGTATACTTAGCACAATACACACGATGATGAAAGCATTACATTTTCTTGTATCAATCCTCATTTTATTTGCTGCGAACACATCGGCGCAACAGATATTTTACCCCGAAAATCTACAGACGTCCGATTTTGTGCAGGGAAGCATCATCTTCAAATTGAAAGATACCTATCTCGAGAAATTGGGAAATGGCCTGAATAGCGAAAAATTCAATATTGAACTGAACATAGCAGGAATTGAAGGTATTCGGCAAAGTTTTCCGAAGGTTCAAAAACCTAAAAGCGGATTTGATCGGGCAGGCCGAAAATTTGCCGACATTAGAGGCATCGGAACAATGCAATATTCCGGAAATAAGCCTTTGAAGCTCGTGCTTTTTGAGCTCGCCAAAAGTGGTTATTTCGATTGGGTGCAGCCGCGATTTGTTCACCGACCGATGTTTACTCCCAACGACCCGCAAATTGCACAACAATATCATCATGCGCTCATTAAAACATTTGAAGCATTCGATATTGAACAAGGCGACACCAATGTGTACATCGGCATAACCGATGCGGGTATACAGTTCGAGCATCAGGATTTGGGTAATGTTCGTTACAACTATGCCGATCCGGTGAATGGTCTTGATGATGACAACAACGGTTACATCGATGATTTCAGAGGATGGAATACCGCCAGCAATACAAACAATCCTACCGCTACGTTATCGCCGCATGGCATGTTTACAACAGGTATGAGCTCGGCAACGGTAAACAACGGCATTGGAGTAGCTGGCAATGCCTATCGCTGTAAATTTGTTCCTGTACGCATCGACGATGCAAACGGCTTTACATTTGGCTACGAAGGTATCGTTTACCTGGCCGAACTGGGATGCAAATTCATCAATGCCAGCTGGGGCGGCACCTTCCCCGATCCCTTTGGCGAAGAAATAATCCGCTATGCTATCGTTAATAAAGAGGCTTTGATCGTTGCTGCCGCAGGAAATTCGGGCATCAACGAAAAGTATTATCCGGCTTCGTATGAAGGTGTTTTCAGCGTAGCTGCCACCGGTTCAGCCGATATTGCGTGGTCTGGCAGTACGTTCGGTCCAGGGGTCGACATTTGCGCGCCCGGCGAACTGGTGCGTTCCTGCTGGCCATTCAATGAATACGATATCAGTTCGGGCACTTCATTCTCTGCGCCGCTGGTTACGGGTGCTGCGGCATTGGTTAAAAGCCATTTTCCAAGCTACTCGGCTCAACAAGTGGCAGAACGCTTGCGCATAACGGCCGACACATCCATTTATATCCTACCGGGAAATAGTGCGGTAAACCAATTACTGGGCTCCGGACGCCTAAACATGTTGCGTGCACTCACTGATCCGGAAAGGCCTTCTATTCATTTCATCAATCCCGAATTTGTAAATAATTCAGAAAATACTTTTCTGGCTGCGGGCGATACCGTTTCGCTAATTGGCGCATTTTACAACTACCTGGCACCCGCTCAGAATTTAGCTGTTTCAATTAGTTCCGATAATGCATTCGTTGAAATAATTGACAATTCGTATGCAGCCGGATCCATCGCATCGCTTGATGCGCATGCACAACTTACACCATTTACCTTCCGCATTTCGCCAAATGCTCCATACAACCTCGATGTGGTTCTTAAACTGCGTTACAGCGATGCAGCAAGCGGGTATTTTGGCTTCGAGTATGTCGAAGTTCGGGTGAACAAAGATTACATGGATTTAACCTTGAATAATCTAAAAACCACGATTACATCGCGTGGTAGTATTGGGTACAATGCCAACTATGCTACCGATGGAATTGGTATAGCCTACCAAAATGGCAGCTCACAAATTTACAGCGCAGGCTTTATCCTCGGGAGTTCGGAACAAGTTGCCGATAATGTGTATGCGTCTACCCTACCCGGCTATGACGATGATTTTGCCCGCGAAATAGCGGTAAACAAAACAAGTGATGCGGATGGCTCACAATGCATCCGTTCGGCATTTTCGACCGATTCCGCAGGTGCGCAACAAATACGTATTCACCAGAAAGCATGCGCAAAACCGAATGAGAACTACGTGGAAATGACGTATACCTTGATTAACCAAGGGAATGAGCCCAGCGCAAGCTTGTCGGCCGGAATTTTTGCCGATTGGGATATCGCGAACAATGGTCAAAATCGCTGCACGTATGATCCTACGTATAAAATGATTTATGCATTCGATGAAAGCAATCCAACCGTATACTTTGGAATAAAATTACTGAGCAGTCTGTCTGCCAATCCTTACTGCTTCAATAACAATGGCGCGGGAGGTAGCATTAGTTTGTACGATGGCTTTACGGATGCAGAAAAATTTGCAGCGCTATCGGGCAACCTAACGCGTAATGCATCATTAACCGGCGAAATTTCTGCATTGCTCGGTGCGACTGTCGGCATGATTCAACCCGCCGACTCGGCCCAAATTAGTTTTGCTATTTTAGGTGCAAGCAGTTTAATTGCTTTGCAGGAAAGCGCTTGGAATGCGCAGTTGAATTTTAACATGAGTAGTTTACAATTCAATCTCACGAACATCAATGAAACGTGCAACGGCGCGCCGGGTTCGTTTTCGGCAAGTTCTGCTATTCCGGGTTTTGCCCAAATCCAAGTACTCGACACCAACGAAATTGCGCTTTCGCCGCCGATTTTGCTTACGGGTACTTACAATTCAGAACCATTGAATCCGGGCAATTACC
>JBKCFX010000416.1:0-1607 GCA_046303595.1 Bacteroidia bacterium | reverse complement strand
ATGAGCGGCGAAATCACAATGCATAACCTATTGATGCACAATGCCGGAACCTGAAAGCAGATCGATTTTCCACCACCGGTTGGCAAGAGTGCCAGCGTGTCGTTTCCTTCCAAAACAGAACAGATAATTTCTTCCTGGAGGGGCCTGAATTGATCATGTCCCCAATAACGCTGCAGAATATCCAGTGGGCTTTCCATACTTACCGAATTCCGGGGTGGTTCAAAACAAAATCGCAGCGTTGTACAATCGAGCCCATGGGTATCGCAACAAGCTCATAACCCAACGATGCATATGTTGCTTCCAGTGCTTTATGCACCTTAACAGCCTCGCGGAAATCTTCCCTGCGTTCGGGATCTTTATGGTAAATAGCCTCCCAGGGTGGGGTAATAAAAACAGTTTTATGATAGGATAACGTTGCGCAGAGGTCGATCAATTCGGTCGGGATAGGCGTTTTGTCTTTCAATAGAAAGCCGGCAATGTCGGGAATGCCGCGGTCGTAAAAATGCATGTTTTCCGTGGCCTGATGAAATTGCCTGATCCGCCCCAATTGCACTTTTGCAGAAAATAGTTCAAGGTCGAAATCGCCGGTACGCGTCTGTATTTCGTGAATAATTTCGCGCGCCACTTCATGAAATACGGCATGCCCCCGGCGTTCGAGTTCCTGTATGATGCTCGATTTACCGAAACCCGGTCCGCCGGTTAAAACAATTCTTTTCTGCACGCCGCAATTTACAGCCTTGTTTTGTGGTTTTCATGCGAAAGATATTCTTGTAGATAACTTTTACGTTGTTCTACTTTTTATCCGTTTTTCATTCAGTACATTGCAGTAAAATTCGTGTTTAACATATGAAAGATACAAAACGAAATCTGAGCGCCATCGTGCTTTTGGCTTTGAGTTTGGTTTTTACATCCTGGTATTTTTTACCTTCCAAAAAGAAGGAGAAATACATCCGAGTGATGTTCTATAATGTTGAAAATTTGTACGACGCCATAGACGATGAGGGTATTGATGATGCGGAATTTTTACCGAAATCAGAACTGCAGTGGAACGATGAGCGCCTGCAAACCAAATTAAATCATGTTGCGCAGGTAATTCAAGCTGTAGGAGGTCAAAATCTGCCCGATGTGGTTGGTTTTGCCGAAGTTGAAAACCGCCGCGTACTCGATTTGCTGATTCAGAATACAGCGCTTAAAAAGTCGGGGTATGTTGTTGTGCATTACGATTCGCCCGATAAACGCGGAATTGATGTGGCATTGTTGTATAAAAAAGATCGCTTCACATTGCTCAAAAGCGATAGCTATCCGGTGCCAATGCCGGGCGATTCGGCGCGACCAACGCGCGATATCTTGTATGTAAAGGGTATGCTGCCTAACAAATCCAACCTGCACGTGCTAATCAATCATTGGCCTAGCCGCTCGGGCGGAACAGCCGAAACCGAACCCAAGCGTTTAGCAGCAGCAACCGTGGTTAAGCAACTATGCGATTCCATACAGGGCAATGAACAGAACGCAAATATTCTTTTATTGGGCGATTTCAACGATTATCCTACCAATAAATCGATGCGCGAGATTTTGCAGGCCGAAATCGACACAACTATGCAAAGCGG
>JBKCFX010000415.1:0-5269 GCA_046303595.1 Bacteroidia bacterium | reverse complement strand
TTATTACAAGCGTGAGTTTTACACGGCGCTTGAAATGTTTAGTTATGTAACGCGCGATCCGGTTAAAAATAACAGGAAAGATCCCATTCAACACATAGCCAACGTATGGCAGGCAAGAGCCTACATGGAAATAGGGATGGTATCGGAAGCGCAAATGGCGTTTGACCGTTCGCTTAACGATAAAACCTTACCGAAATCGGCGAAAGGTATGCTCTATAAGTCTTTGGCTGATTTTTATCTTCGCCAGAACAACTACCCGAAGGCAAAGGAGAGCCTTCAGGAAGCGCTGAAATATTATCGGAAGAAAAAAGATCGTTCACGCCTCTGTTTTATATTGGCGCAGGTTCATCAAAAACTGGATGAATTGAAAGAGGCCGGGGAGTTGTATGAGAAGATTATGAAGATGAATCCTTCGTATGAAATCTTGTTCTATTCACAAATAAATAAGGCACGGTGCTACAGTTCCGAATCGGGAAGCAGTGGCGAAATTCGTGCTTTGTTGGCCAAATTGCTTAAAGATCCTAAAAACATCGACTTAAACGACCAGATTTATTACGTTTTAGGTGAGGTAGAACAGAAAGAAGAGCGCGAAGATAAGGCCATAGAGCAGTACAACAAGTCGCTTCGGGCCAACACTAACAATTCGACACAAAAAGGCTTATCGTATCTGGCCATAGCAGAGATTTACTTTAAAGACCGTGAATACCGTCTGGCCGCTTCGTATTACGATAGTACAATTGCCTCATTGCCCAAAGACTTTCTAGACTACAAACGCGTTGAAAACACGCAACAGTCGCTTGCCGAACTGGTAAAACGATACAATACAATTGAGCGTTACGATAGTTTGTTGCGTATGTCGAATCTCACAAAAGAACAACTCGACAAGAAGCTTGAAGAAATTATTGCACGTGAAGAGGAGGAACTGAAAAAGAAAAAAGCTGCCGAAGAAGCAGAAAGGGCAAAGCAAGACGCATTGGCATTTTCGGGTGGAAGCAATACCATGAGCGCAAGCAATCAGGGTTCATCGGGTAACGGACAGTGGTATTTTTACAATCCCAGTGCGAAAGGATTTGGTTTTTCTGAGTTCCGAAAAATTTGGGGCGACCGGAAGCTCGAAGACAATTGGCGAAGAAGCAACAAACAGAGCGTTGCACCGGTAAATTCGAATGATATTGCAGACGACACTACCTCAAATAAGGCCGCAACAAAGGATCAGGCAAAGCCCATGAGCAGGCAGGATTCAATTGATGCTGCCAAAAAACGGTTAATGGCCGATTTGCCTGCCGATGAAAAGACAAAACTGGCCTATGCCGACTCTGTTCGTGATGCTTTTTATGCGCTTGGGATGATTTACAGAGAACGTTTAAACGACCTTAAGAAATCGGTCGAGACCTGTGAGGAGTTCTTGAAGAAATATCCGAAAGACCCATCCGAATCGGCTATTTACTATCAATTGTACAGAATTTTTCTGAAGGTGCCTGATCCGGCAAAGGCAGAGAAGTTTAAAAATTTGCTGGTTACAAAATTCCCTGATTCTGAATACACCAAAATTATTCTTGACCCCAACTTTTTTGCAGCAAGTAATCTCAGTAAAAAAGAAACAGAACAATTTTATGAAGAGACCTATCGGCAATATCAAGCACGTCAATATCAACAGGTAGTTGAGCGTTGCCGAACAGCCGAAATACGTTTTGTAGGCAATTCACTATTGCCAAAATTTTCGCTCCTAAAGGCGCTGGCCACCGGTCAACTTAAAGACATATCGGCATTTAGAGCTGCATTGCAAGAAGTTGTAAAAGGCTATCCGGGCGACACGGTTGAAATACGCGCCAAACAGATGATTGAAACACTCGATCGTGCACAAGGAATTGGAATACGTGATAGTGTAAAAAAGGCTACATTCGTTTACAAGCCCGATACAACGCATTTTCTTGTGATTGCGATAGAGGATCGCGCATTGAATCTGAATGATTTAAAAATCAAACTGAGCAATTTTAACGAGGCCAATTTTTCGACCAAGGGCTTGCAACAAACCAATCAGGTAGTTGGCACAAATTTCCAGATTCTCACAGTTAGGCAGTTTCAAAATAAAAAAGAGGCGCTCGATTATCTGGCAATGCTTGATAACGATGATGAAATTTTTCAGGATCTGAATATGGACATTACGGATGTTTTTTTAATCAGTCCCTCAAATTTACAATTGCTTATAAAAGAAGCGAATATTAAAGAATATGTGCAGTTTTACCGAAGTGTTTATGAATAATTTTTTAACGATAGATTAACCTTGTTTTGCATTTTTTATATTTGCACGTAGAATACACCCAACAAACCACTTGCTATGTTTAACGCGAAAGAATCAAAAGCAGCATTATCTGAAAGTACAGGGACAAACCAAATCATGGCAGGGACCACGATAACCGGTGATGTGGTGTGTGATGGAAACATCAGAATTGATGGTATTTTAAATGGCAATCTTGTTGCAAAAGGCAAAGTGGTAATTGGGCCGAATGGTGTAATTGAGGGCGAGCTGAATTGTCAGAATGCAGATATTTCGGGGACAGTTAAAGCTAAAGTTACTGTTGCAGAATTGCTTTCACTTAAGGCAACGTCGAAGTTAAACGGAGATATTTCGACCAACAAGCTTTCTATAGAGCCGGGGGCGAATTTTTCAGGTGCTTGCAGCATGGGCGGAATCGTGAAGGATTTTGCCAAGCATGGAGCAGGAGCAGAAAAACGTGCCGCACAGGAAAAAATGGCTTAACGACGATGTCCGTTCGAATGCGTTGAAATTCAATTGGTTGGCATCCTGTTCTTCATTGTTGCTTTGCATTTGAAGCCTACATCGGTATAGGTTAGAAAAAACCTTGTTTTATGTTTCCCGCATCATTGGTTGGGCCATCCGGCTACATGACGTTATTCGTTGCAATTCAAATTTGGATTGGAGCCGAACTGAAAGAATTGAAAGGTCTTTTTTATTTACTTTTACACCCAATCAGAGCTATACGTGGCAGTAAAGAAAAATACATCAGCCGGTAGCGGTGACAAGCAAAAAAAATTCACCCGCTGGATTTGGTTCTTAATCGGAGGGCCGTTTGTGTTTTTATTTCTCATACTATCGCTTACGGCAATTGGTTTATTCGGATCTCTTCCAACAATCGAAGATCTGGCAAATCCTCGTGCAAATCTTGCAACAGAAATTATTTCCTCCGACAACAAAATACTCGGAACATTTCACGTTGAAAACCGGAGTAATCTAAAGTTTAAGAATCTATCGCCCAATCTGGTGGATGCATTGGTTTCGACCGAAGATGCTCGCTTTTACGAACATTCCGGAATCGATGTTAGAGCGCTCTTCCGGGTACTGATTCGTACAATTCTTGGAGGCGATTCAGACTCGGGCGGCGGTTCTACCATTACCCAGCAATTGGCGAAGAATATGTTTCCACGCGAAGATCTGAATAAGTTTCAGGTAGTTTTTAGAAAGTTAAAAGAGTGGATTATTGCTGTGAAACTGGAGCGAAATTTTACAAAGGATGAAATTATTGCACTCTATTTAAATACGGTTGATTTTGGAAATCAGGCCTTTGGCGTTAAAAGTGCCGCACGAATCTACTTCGGTACAACCCCCGATTCGCTAAAAACCGAACAGTCGGCAATGCTGGTAGGTTTGCTAAAAGGGCCATCCTATTACAATCCACGTAGAAACTACGAGCGTGCAGTTACCAGAAGAAACGTAGTACTTGCTCAGATGCTGAAGTACGATAAACTGGATCAAAGCGAGTTCGATAAGCTCAAGGAATTACCGGTCGACTTATCGAAGTTTCAGGCCGAGAGTCACAACGCAGGCTCCGCCACGTATTTTCGCGAGTTTTTACGCGAACAACTTTCGCAATGGTGCAAGAATAATACGAAGGCCGATGGCACGCCTTACAATCTGTATAAAGATGGTTTAAAGGTTTACACGACCATTAATTCGCGTATGCAGACGCACGCTGAGTCGGCAGTGAAAGAGCATCTGCGTGAACTGCAAAAAACATTTTTTCAGCACTGGAAGGGAAATAAAAGCGCACCATTTGCAAATATTCCCGAAAGTAAAATCAAGCAAATTATGCGTCAGGCCATGCAGCGTTCAGACCGCTACAAACGCATGAAGGCAGATGGCGCTTCCGAAGCAGAAATTGAGCAGGCGTTTAAGACCAAGGTAAAAATGAAAATCTTCACATGGTACGGCGATAGCACAGTTACCATGTCGCCGATGGATTCTATCCGTTACCATAAATTTTTCCTTCAAACCGGACTCATGGCTGTAGAGCCACAAACCGGATACATCAGGGCTTGGGTTGGGGGGATTAACCAAAAGTATTTTCAGTACGACCATGTGTTTAGCGGAAAGCGTCAGGTAGGCTCAACGTTCAAGCCTTTTGTTTATGCCATTGCCATGCGCGAGGGCTGGTCGCCCTGTACGCAGGTTCCCAATATTGATGTTTGTATTCCAACGGCTAGTGGGCCATGGTGCCCATCCAATTCGAGCAAAGAGTTTGAAGGGGCAATGGTTCCGCTGAAATCTGCCCTCGCGTATTCCATAAATAAAGTATCTGCTTATCTGATAAAGCAGTTTGGGGTTGATCCCGTGATTAATATGGTTCGTCACATGGGAATAAAATCGCACCTCGATGCGGTACCTTCACTTTGTCTGGGAACATCCGATTTATCAGTTTATGAGATGACCGGCGCAATTAGCACATTCGCCAACAAGGGGAATTACATAGAGCCAACCTGGATCACCAAAATTGTCGATAAAGATGGAAAAGTGTATCCGTTTACGCCACAAAGAGATCAAGCCATGGACGAGCAAACAGCTTACCTTGTGATTGAATTAATGAAAGGTGTAGTTGAGGGAGGTACGGCCACACGTTTACGCGGTCGCTACGGCCTGAGTATGCCCATTGCCGGTAAAACCGGAACCACACAGAACAATTCAGACGGCTGGTTTATGGGAATGACACCCGAACTGGTAACCGGTGTATGGGTTGGATGCGAAGATCGCGCAGCGCATTTCCGTTCTACCGCTTTGGGGCAAGGTGCAAATACGGCACTCCCAATTTGGGGTTTGTTTATGAAAAAGGTTTATGCCGACCGGAAAATCAAAATTTCAAAGGGAGATTTTTCACGACCTTCAACCTTGTCGATTGAAACAGATTGCTCAAAATATACCCAAACCAATAACAATACCGGTCAGGGTGAAAATTTTAATGACAATGAATAAAGT
>JBKCFX010000414.1:0-2860 GCA_046303595.1 Bacteroidia bacterium | reverse complement strand
AGTTGGTTGGGCGTGCAGTATCCTACAACAACATTTACACCTACAACAACATGGACGACAGTATCGACAGCAATCTATGCGGGTGAATATTCTGCGTATAATGTTGTTGCCGGCAATATTTACGAGTTCTCTACGTGTACGGCCGATGGTGGGTCGAGCACGTATGATAATGAATTGACCTTGTTTAATTCAACAAATACACTCGCTCCTTTAGCTTACGCCGATCAATCGTGCGGAAACAATGCAAAAATTACGTGGACGGCTAGTTTTACAGGAGTTGCGTATGTTCAGGTAAACCTATATCCGTGTTCAACAAACCAAACAGGAACAACTGTAGTATGTAGGTATACGCCCGGGAGTACCGGGAATCCGCCGGCAAACGATAATTGTGCGAATGCTACGAACATCCCCTTAGGCTCTTTTTGCAATGGTGTTTCCGGAACACTGGTAAATGCTACCGGATCTGTAACTCCTGCAGCGTGTGTTGGGACAAATACGGATGATGTTTGGTATCGCGTTGTTTCCAATGGTTCGCCTTCGATTAATTTCGAAGTTACGCCTAATGGAGCTGGGTTCGATCCGGTGATGCAAATATTCAATGGCTCTAGCTGCTCTAATTTAACAGAAATAACTTGTATTGATGCTTTTGCTGATGCCGGTGCCGAATTTTACACGTTAAATGGTGCGGCTGCAGGTCAGGTTTTCTACATTCGTATTTACGATTATTTTACCTCGCCTGCTGCAGATCCGAGTTTCACCTTCTGCGCGTATGCAGAGTCAAGTACCGTACCGCCTCTAAACGACAACTGTATTTCTGCGACGAATGTGTCTGTTAATACTTTCTGCAGCGGTGTTGTTGGAACTTTAACCAATGCAACGGGTTCTGCAAGCCCTGCAACCTGCACCGGCACCAATACCGACGATGTATGGTATCGTTTTGTGTGCGATGGATCACAAGTAATAAACTTTGAATGCATTCCAAATGGTACAGGGTTCGATCCGGTGATGCAGGTTTTTGTGGGCAACAACTGCAATGCATTAACCGATTTAGCATGTGTTGATTTAACTTTAGATGGGCAGGCCGAAGTTTGGGGTATCGACGGTGCCCCTGCCGGTCAGGTGGTGTATGTTCGTGTATTTGATTATTACTCCACTCCTGCTGCAAATCCTAACTTTACGTTCTGCGTTTATTCGGGTTCATTGCCTGCTGTACCGGGCGATATTTGCGAAACAGCCATCCAATTACCTACCACTACAAACTGTACAAATCCAACAGCCGGTAATTTTGGTGAGTTTAATTCGGACGCAGGTTTAGGCTTTGATTGCACCAGTCCAATCAATTCAGATGTGTGGTACACATTCACGTCTTTATCTGATTCAGTCTTTTTCGATATCACACCTTTCGGCTCAACGAACCCTATAGCAGAGGTATACGAAGGTTTTGATTGTGCCTCATTGATTAATGTAGGATGCGGCGATTTCTCAACAGAAGGGTTCGCTGAAAATTTAGTGTTAGCACCAATTACTGCCGGTACGCAATATTTTGTTCGTTTATACGACGGTTCCGGCAACGTGGCCAACAATCTGGATTACGAATTCTGTGTGTATGATACATTTGGATCATCCGGAAACAATTCATCCGATGATTGCTTTGGTGCTACCGTTGTAACAGAAGGAACAGCCTGCAGCCCTGTATTTGGCGATTTAAGCGGTGCAACAGCGTCAAGTCCGGCAACACAATGCGGAGGGTTTAACACCGACGATGTTTGGTTCGAACTTGTTACGACCGATACGGCAATGATCATTCAATTGGCGCCTGAATACCTCGAAATGGATCTTGCAGCCGAGATTTTCTACTCACAATCCGGCGATTGCTCCGGTATTGTGTCATTCGGATGTGCAAACGATTCAACTGCAGGGCAAGGAGAATTGCTTTACATCACTGGTATTCAGCCTGGCGAATCCTTATGGCTTCGTGTTTACGATGCAGGTTTTACTCCAATTGCTACCCCAACTTTTGCAATGTGTGCTTGGTTTGATGCTGCTGTTTTTGGAGTTGAAAATGATGAATGCGACAATTCGACTGTTATTCAAGCTGGTCAAGTTTGTAATCCAATTCTCGGAACATTGGCAAACTCAAGTGCTTCCTTGCCTTTAACACAATGTGCAGGAACCAATACAGATGATGTATGGTATCAGATTGTAGCCTCGGATACAGCATTTACAATCGATGTTACACCAACAGGCGCGTCGCTAGATGCGGTAATGGAGTTCTTCTATTCTACAACCGGAGATTGTTCAGGACTAGTTTCAATTGGCTGTATCGATAACACAGCAAATGGTGCCGCTGAATCTGTAGATGTAATTGGACTATTCCCCGGCGCAACAATTTGGGTACGTGTTTATGATTATTTCTCAGGTGATGTAGCCGATCCAGAATTTACAGTGTGTGCTTACTGGAACCCTGACCAAATTTTTGATAATAACGAATGTTTGGGTGCTGTAGCCTTAACGCCTGGAACTACGTGCAATCCTGTTCCATTCTCCGTAGCAAACGCAACGGGCTCAACTCCAACCTCATCGTGTTCGCCAGGCGGATTGGTTGAGGCCGATGTATGGTTCTCATTCGTAGCTCAAACTACATCAGCGCGGATAAATGTTGCTGCAGTAAACGGAAGCGACCCTGTTATTCAATATTTCTCAGGTACCTGCGGCAATTTGATTTCACGCGGATGTTCCGATTTCTTTATTGAAGGGTTTGATGAGAACTTAACTGCAACTGGATTGATTATCGGTCAAACTTATTTTGTTCGTGTATACGATTACCGCGGAGCTGCAAGTCCGGCTAATGATTTTACAA
>JBKCFX010000413.1:0-3125 GCA_046303595.1 Bacteroidia bacterium | reverse complement strand
CTCCCGTACTGTTCGAAAATTTCAGAGTTCTGTGTGGCGCACTGGCAGTTTTGGGCCATGTATTCCCGGTATTTGCGAATTTCAAGGGTGGAAAGGGCGTGGCTACACTGCTGGGCGTGGCGTTTGGGATGTTTCCTGTAGCCGCACTTTGTGGATTAATCCTTTTCTTATTTGTTCTGATCAGCACCCATTACGTTTCACTGGGTTCCATTCTGGCCTCTCTTGGTTACGGATTGTTCCTCTTACTGGTTGAAAAGGTGCATCACGATGCATCCATTATTTTTGCCATAACAATTCCACTATTGGTAATTATTACACACAAAACGAACATTCAACGTTTGCTGAATGGTTCTGAAAACAGAACGTATTTGCTAAATTCTACCAGAAAATCAAAGTAATCGAATCAGTTCAATATCCCAATTCGGTAAACTTTACGAAAACTGTTTTGTGTTATTTCGATGAAATAGATACCCGCTTGCGGAAAACGCAGTGTTTCATTCGCCGCTTTTGAATACGAAATCAATTTGCCATCGGTGCTCAAAATCGAATACGTGAAATTACTGTACGAGGCTTCCAAACGATAGCTTAGTTCAGCAACTCGAACCAACTTGGGTGCCAATTGCATAGTCGATTCCATGTTCGTAAACACAATGTCGATACTGTTCGATTGAAGCGCGCAGGGACCATCGGCATTCAACACCAACGTATAGCTTCCCTCGAATTGTATGGCAAGAGAATCGTTCGTTTCTTCTGCGAGTAAAACGCCGTCAAGGTACCAGGAATATGTTCCGTTTTCTGAACAAATGAGGTAATCGCCAGCCTGCGAAATCGATACAGCATTTGGCCCCTGAAATAAAAATACGTTAATGGAATCTCTTGCTGAACAGCCGAAATCATTCGTAACTTCCAAAATAAACTGCGTATTCTCCAGAACAGGTAATTCGGTGGAACAAGCATCCGATAGTATCACCTCGCCGTCATCGTACCAAGTACAGACTGAACCATTACTTTGCAATACCACAGCATCGCCATAACAAACCACCGTATCGGCACCCGCATTGGCCTGCGGCACAGGTAAAAATTCAATTGAAATGGTATCGCTGCTGCTGCCAATGGCATTGCTTGCCGTTAAAATATACTCGCCGGGTTCAACGATTTCTATTTGAGCCGCAGTTTCTCCGGTATTCCACGAATAGAGCTGCGCTCCGGGTGTAGTTCCATCCAGAATATAAATTCCACCGCATGTTGCAGTGTCTGAACCGAGATTTACATTGGGCGCCGATGGACTTTCAAATGCACCGGGATCGGGGTTCGTAATCTGACGCGAAAAGCCACGAATATCGTCTGATACAGCACAAAATCCACCCATGTTTTCGAGCAGTGGATTGGTAAAAATCATGCTGTCGAGATTTGTCGAAGCATAATTCGGATTGGCCACCAACGAATGTGCATCGCCACCAGTAACGGTTTGAATTGCAGCTAAATCGTTCGATAAACCCACCAAAACATTTCCGCCCGTATAATACACATTATAATCGCAGGTGCTGTTCGATACGTTGTTGTATGCTAAAGCGATGCCTGTTCCGGTATTTGCAAAAATGTTGTTACGAATATCGAGGCCCGAACTGTTGCTGAGATTAAAGGCAAAATTATCAGTATCGAGCGATTGGTGTCGAACGGTATTGTGGTAAATGTCGGTATTGTTCGTATTGATCAGCCGCATACACATTCCCACAGCAATCACATCTACACCCAAATTGCAATTCAGTACGTTGTTCGAAATTCGGTTCCGAATGCCCAAGGTGCCGCTGCCGTTATTTATGAGATACAAAGCCGATGATCCTTGCGCACCACCCGCAGACACTTTATTGTAGCTGAAATCGAAATCAATGAGTCCTAAACCATAAACTGCATACGTAGTATTGGCAAAACCGCCAAACAAGCGGTTGTGTTTTATGGATGCATGCGTCCAATTGCGCACATCAAGGCCATCGTCGGTGCCACCATACACCGTATTGTACTCAAAAATGAGGTTGTACTTCATGGGTCCGGTGCCAACCAGATTGCATGCGATTGAATTTCCGCCCGAAATGAGTGTACGCGTTATGGTTAAATTCGAATCGGGAAAAGCTACCAACCCGTGTACAGACGAAGATGATGTTGAACTGGTAAATCCGCTGATGCTGCATCTATCAATCAAAATATCGCTTCCGTATGTCGAATGAAAAGCCGCATAATTGCTGGTGCTGGCGTTTTGAAGTATGGACATGTGCCGAAAGCCCATATACCGAACCTCAACCAACCGAACGGTACTCGGAAAGCTCGACGTGCCCGATGAAACGATGCTAACCAAGGAACTATCCTGACTTTCGCCCTCGAACATAATGAAATTCGAAGCCGATGCACCTTTTATCGGATTGAGGTAAATGCGCTCAAAATAGGTTCCGTTGCGCACGTTAATTGTAACCGGCCCGCACACGCCACCTTGCTGCAAGCGCAATACAGCCGCCGAAAATGAGTTAAAATCGGGTGCCGTCCCTCCCAATGTATACTCGCCATTTAATGCCTGATAGATATCGGAGTAAAATGCAATGTCGTCGGCGGCATATTCATCGGGAAGTCCATTCGCAGTTACGATTGTAACGATGAGATTGTTGGCAGCAAGTGGTATGAGTTGAAAATCGCCCAAATCAACCACGGTTGTTTGTCCGCTGGCAAGCGTGCCGTTCCAGGTATGACTGCTCAAGGTACCGTTAAAATCAACCTCGAATTGCACAGAATTGAGTGCGCTGCTTCCCGAATTAATGAGTTCGAACGTAAGTGGCATCGAGGAACAATACACCGAATCGGGCGATGGATTGAGCAATTGATTTATGCCGGCACTGCCTAAGTTAGGGGTAAATTCATCGGCACCAATATCGGGTGTGCTTGCATTACGGGTTTGCCCGTCGATATCGGTAGTAATTTCAACCGGTGCGCCTGTGGCGTTTAGGTTTGATGGAATGAGATGCAAATCGCTGCTGCTGGTGTAACCCGGATTCAGACTCACACTGTTGGGCGGAAGATTGATTTGCGGTTCGCCGTTGAATAAATTGTTGTAGCTATATATTTCGATGGCATTCTGG
>JBKCFX010000412.1:0-6714 GCA_046303595.1 Bacteroidia bacterium | reverse complement strand
TTGAAGAACAAACCGGTAAATCGCCTGCAGCATGGATTGTAGAGGAAGGAGAACAAGCCTTTCGAACGATTGAAAGCGAAGTTTTACGTGCACTAAATTCCATAGAAGCGGCCATCGTTTCGTGTGGCGGTGGAACGCCTTGTTTCAACGATAATTTAAGTTGGATGCTCCAACACGGGAAGGTTGTTTACCTCGAAGTGCCTATTGGAATGTTACTTCAGCGTTTGCAGCAAGCCGATGCCGACGAACGTCCTTTGCTTTCGGCTTCACTTTCGTTCGAAGGGTTGGCCGAATTGTACGCAAAGCGGAAGACTTGGTCTGATCAGATTCTGTTGGTTTTTAGGCCACATGAGGAGAAACTGGTGGATTTGTTGGAAAGTTTACGCAGTGGGGCTTGATGAAAAGAAAAGGGTATGGCATTCCCTTATCGGAAAAAATCGTACGTTGAAAATCGAATACGGTCTGCCAATTGAGCCTTAAACGTTGAAAATTTTTCCCGGATTGAGGATGTTGTTTGGATCAAAAACCGCTTTAATCTGTCGCATCAAGTCTAATTGAACGTCCGAAAAGCGAATGTCCATATAGGGCTGTTGCACCAAACCAATGCCGTGTTCGCCGCTGAGCGTTCCTCCAAGCCGAACTACCAATTCGAAGATCTCGCGGATACCGTTCGGAATGTCTTGCATCCATTGCGCATCGCTTAAATCGCCGCGAATAATGTTTACATGCAGGTTGCCATCGCCGGCATGCCCATAGCATACTGATTTGAATCCGTATTTCGCCCCGATTGTTTTTACACCTTCCAGCAATTCGGGCAGGGAAGCACGCGGCACCACGGTGTCTTCTTCTTTGTAAACTGAATTGGATTTTACGGCTTCGGCAACACTGCGGCGCAATTTCCAGAGATCTACTTTCTGGGCTTCCGATTCGGCAAAGTGAATATCCATGCAACCAAACGACTCGAGTACCGGCACGATGGTTTCGATGTCGCGCATGATTTGATCTTCATTGGTTCCATCCACTTCAATTAGTAAATGCGCCTGCTCTTCCGGGCCAATCTGTAGGGAAATGTCGTCGCGAAATTGTAAGGTCCAATCGATGGCATCGCGCTCCATAAATTCGAGCGCCGAGGGAATAACACCGGCTCTGAAAATAGCCGAAACCGTTGCGCAAGCATCCTTTGGTGTTCGGAAAGGCACCAGTAAAACTTTGTTCAGCGGAGGATATGGGATGAGCTTGAACACCACTTCGGTTATAACTCCCAGCGTTCCTTCACTTCCAATCATCAGTTGGGTGAGGTTATAGCCGGTTGAGTTTTTCAATACCCTTGCGCCGGTTCTGATGATGTCGCCGCTGGCCAGAACCACTTCAAGATCGAGCACATAATCGCGGGTAACGCCATACTTCACCGCTCTTGGGCCGCCCGAATTGTGCGACAGATTACCTCCTATAAAGCAAGAACCACGGCTCGAGGGATCGGGTGGATAATACAAGCCTTTTTCGATTACAGCTTCCTGAAAAACCTGGGTAATTACGCCGGGTTGAACAGTAGCCTGAAGGTTTTGTTCGTCTATTTCAAGAATACGATTGAAGCGA
This sequence comes from Bacteroidia bacterium, assembly GCA_046303595.1. Lineage (GTDB taxonomy): Bacteria > Bacteroidota > Bacteroidia > M30B66 > M30B66 > CAMCXT01. The sequence goes on along the minus strand of JBKCFX010000412.1, from coordinate 5,118 downwards.
TGCATCCGTATGACCAGGCCACCATTTACAGGCAATGCACCTCCGCTTAAACCGGTACCACCGCCCCGAGTAGTAACAGAAATTTTTTCGGCATTGCAGTATTTTAACAGCCGACTAATTTCTTCGGCATTTGCAGGAGCAACAACCCACTCGGGGGGAAATTTTAAATCTTCGGTTTCGTCGTGCCCATTTGCTAAACGGGTTTCATTGTCTACCCATACGAAATCGCTACCACACACCGAGCGAAAAAAATCTTCGTGTTTATTCATCAAGCCCAATCTCAATTGCACTAAGATAAAGGAACGAAATTATTGCTTTGCGGATTGAAAAAATCTGTCTGTTAACAATGTTATAAGCAACTCGATTACGTAGCATTCAGTTCATTGGTGTACTGAATGAATCGTTCGAGATACGTTACGAGTCTTTTATGAGCCTTGGTTGCTAGCGGAAAATTATTTCTCTTGATGGCATTTTCAAATTCTCGAGCCAGCTCAAGGCCTTCGTACATTTTTAGGCTGCCGAGCGATCCTGCAAGGTTGTGAATTAACTCTGCAAATTGTTTATAATTTTTAGACTCCATCAAGGCCTCCATTTGGATTAGATCACCGGGGACTCGTTCAACCATCAGATTAATGAGCTTAGTCTTGGCATCCTGACCAAATTCTCGTGCTATTTCATCAAAAACAGAATCAAATTGGTCATTACCTCTCGTTGAACTCAATGTTGGTTGAGGCGCATTCCCAAGTCCATTTTCAATCATATACGCTACCGAATTCACCAATTCAGCTTCAGAGTAAGGCTTTGTGATATAATCGTTCATTCCCATTTCAAGACACATATTTCGCTCAGAAGCCAATGCGTGTGCAGAGCAACCGATGATTGGCGTTGTGATTTTAAGCTTATTTCTGATCTGTGTGGTTGTCTGCAATCCATCCATAATGGGCATTTGGATGTCCATTAAAATCAAATCGTATGGGTTATTCTTGGCAAGCATTTCAAGGGCAATTTTACCATTGCCTGCAATTTCCACAATGCCGTTTCGACGTTCGATATATGTTTTAGCAAGTATCTGATTGTGCTCGTTGTCTTCGACCAAAAGAATCTTTTTCCCTTCGAGCGATTGTATAACCGATGTTTTAGACTTAACAGCAACTTTGTCCATGTCGTCGGAATTAACAAAGACGTACGTTAAATCGACGATAAATTCGGAGCCTTTACCCGGCGTACTTGTAACATCGAGCTTTCCGTGGTGAAGCTCGACAAGCGATTTTACGATATTGAGGCCCAGCCCGGTGCCCCCATAAATTCGGGTTGTGTAATCTTCGGCCTGACTAAACCGTTCGAAAATTTTCTTCAGTTTGCTCTTTTCGATTCCAATGCCACTATCGATGACCGAAAATGATATGGTGCATCGTTTTTCATCTCTAAATTTCTCAACAATACGAAGTTCGATGAAGCCTTCGGGTGTGAACTTTATAGCATTGGAAATTAAGTTGGTAAGAATTTGCGATAGCCTAGTTTCATCGCCAATTATGAGCAATGGAATTTCGCTGTCGTAACTCAGCATGAGCTTAATGTTTTTCGATTTTGCCCTTGCCGAATGCATTTGAATTATCTGCTTGGCTAAGTTTTCTAAACTAAACTCTCGTTTTTCGAGTTCCAGTTTGCCACTCTCAAGTTTAGAAATATCCAGTATGTCGTTAATAATCACACTTAAATTTTTTAACGCCGAAGTAATGATTTGTATGTGCGTACGTTGTTGCGTATTTAGTTCGGTTTCGCTCAATAAATCTGTAAATCCGATTATAGCGTTTAACGGTGTTCGAATTTCGTGGCTCATGTTTGCCAAAAAATCGTCTTTCGCTTTCGCCTTTTCCATCTCAATTCGCGATTCAATTAGCCTATTCTGAAGCTCTTCGCTTTGGGTAATGTCTGAAGCGGTTGCATAAATCAGGCTGCCTTCCGGATTCAGTGAAGCCGTCCACCTTAGAAGAACAATACTGCCATTTTTTTTAACGTATCGGTTCACAAAATTCTTTGACTTCGTACCCAAGGAAATCTGTTGAATTTCGAATGTTGTATTTTCAAGATCTTCTGGCAAAATGAAGTGATAGAAAGGCTTTTGGAGCAACTCCTTTTCTGTATAGCCTAGTAATTCCTCGAACGATTTGCTAACCTTGATAAAATATCCGTCTAAATTGGCAATACACATCAGTTCGACCGAAAGTCGGAAAAAGTTCTGCAATTCCTGCTCCTGAACTTTAAGCTGGGTAATGTCGTTTCGAATGGAAATAAACTGATAGGGTTTATGGTTTTCGTCCAAGAAGGGAACGATGGTTGTATCGACCCAATACAAAGTCCCATCCTTCGCTTTGTTTCGAATTTCGCCCTGCCATTTTTTTCCGGATTTAATCGTACGCCATAAATCATCAAAAAACGATTTGGGGTGGTAAGCCGAATTTACAATGCGATGATTTTTCCCCAACAGTTCATCGGCTGAATACTTTGAGATTTCACAAAAGCGCTGGTTTACATAGGTAATATTACCCCTCGCCATCGGTTACGGCCAAAATACTGTGTGCATCAATAGCGTCCTTGTAAATATTCAGATGATTTGAAAGATGCGCCTGGGCCTCCTCTGCTTTTAGCGAAGCAATAAATGCCGAACTGAGTGATATTATGGGAACAAGAAATTTAATATCGCGTTCCGAATATCCGCCCACTTTATTGGCGATACCCAACATGCCGATTAGTATATTGTTTTTGTCGTGAATAGGTATTCCCAAATAATGATTCAATGGGGGATGGCCTTTAGGCAGACCGCCTCGTTTGGTATCGTTGGCAGGATCGTTCGATACAACTGCTTCACCGGTTTTAATGGTATGTCCGAATAGTGTATTGAGGTTGGTAAATTCCATCCCCACATCCTCGTACTTTTTATACAGGGCTTGCGTCTCGGCATCCCACGAAATATCGGTTATTGCATAGGTTTTCAAATACGGCTGTTCGTTGCGGTGTAGAATTTCGCCAATAAAACCATATTCACTGCCCGTAATATGGAGCATCTTGGTCAACATCTTTTTAAACAACGAACGCTTATTGCTATTGGGGGCTACAAATTCATTGTTTATTTCCGAAAGGGCTTTCAGTAAGTTTTGGTTGGATTCAAATTCCACATTTTGCCGAGTCGACCTCAAGAATTCGGAAACTGAGCCCGATAATGCTTCAATCGATGCAATTTCAGCGTCGCTTAGAAGTATATCCTTTTCATTAACAATTAATAAAAAATAATCGCTGTCTCTTATCGGGAACAATGCTATCTCCTTTCCCGCTACGGTGTGGTTTAAATAGGAATATTCGGGAGCGCCAATAATTGCCGGCTTTTTACCCATCCGAAGACCTTCTGTGCTTGCTTCAAATACATTTGTTAAATGCTTGTTGATTGAATCATCCCAAGGATGAGAAAGGAACAAACAACTACTTTTTGTTTGATTCGTTTTTTTTATGATGAAAACGTTCGAAAAAGCGTATGTAACTTTTAAGTGCTTGATAATATTATTAAAGAACACCGAAGCCATTTCATCCAGCTCCAATTTTCCTGCAAACGATTCGATTTTTCGTCCCATATTAAAAATGCATTAACAGGAATCAAAAGTATACAATGAGTTCAATATTTAAACATAAAACAAAATAAATAAAATATGTGTGTAAGAAATTCGATGCTTTAAGTGAAATTAAGTAAATAAATTTGCATTTTAACAGCTAATGGTTTGGCAGCTTAAGCCTAATTATAGTTTAAGAATGCGCGTGCTTATCCACCCGCAACCCATTTAAAAAAAGTTGCTGTTTAGTTCAATTCCCAATCCAGCGCTGCTTGGCTTTTCAATTTTACCGTCATTTATATGCAGTCCACTAGCCAGATCGCTGCTAAGCAATAGTGGACCATCCATATCCACAAAATCGAGTTGCGGTAAAAAATGTGCGATGGCTGCACTTCCAATGCTGCTTTCGTTCATGCTCCCCATCATCACCTTTAAACCATGCGTTCGTGCTTCGGCAACCATGCGCAAAGCCGGCGTTATACCCCCACATTTGGTTAGTTTAATGTTGATGCCATGAAAACGTTCCGCACATTGTTCTACCTCTGATTCCGAAACACAGCTTTCATCGGCAAACAAAGGGATGGAAGACTCTGCGAAAAGCTCCGACATGAATTGCTCATCGCCTCTTTTTAACGGTTGTTCGATGAGCTCAAGCCCCAGTGTTTCGAGTTGATGAATACGTTCTAGCGCAGTTTTTAAATCCCAGCCACCATTCGCATCCACGCGAAACGGAACAGATGAAACACTACGCAAAGCACCAAGCAATTCAATATCGTTGTCCTGTCCTACTTTTATTTTATACACCGGCCAGGGATTCGCCTGCATTTTTGCAATCATTTGCTCTGCCGAATCCAATCCCAGCGTATAATCTGTTAAAGGCAGTTTATCGTGCCACTCGGTTCCAAATAACCTAAACAGGGGATGTCCCGATTTCTTCCCGTAATAATCCCAATAAGCCATATCGAGCGCACAACGTAAAAATGAATTATGAGGCAAAAGCGCTAATAATTTTGCATAAAACTCGGTAGGATGCACATCGGTCAACTCCATTAATTGAGGAAAAACGAGCAATAAATCGCGCTGCATGTCTTCAACGGTAATTGCATAATAGCTAATGGCAGGCGCTTCCCCAAATCCCTCGATTTCGCCATCATCGAGGCAAATTACCAGCGCCGGCTGCTCGGTTTTGGTGCGTCCGCCCGAAATGGTAAATGGATAACGAAAGGTCAGATTACTTTTGTAATGGCGGCATGTGAAGGGCATATGCAAATGTCGTGAATGCTTTGCAAAACAATGCAATTGTTTAGTTGGAGTGGTGGCCGACACACTTTAGGTAAGGTTAAGGTTTTTTTCCTACCTGTTTACTAAACATATAGCCCATAACCACTTCTCCGCTAAAATCGGCAGGTGTACCAAGGCTTTGGCTTATGGTGTACGATTGACGAAGACTTGTTTGAAGGCCTTTCGCGTGTGTAAAAACGAGCGTGTGTCTCAGCTCAACATCAGGCTTTTGTAC
>JBKCFX010000411.1:0-2110 GCA_046303595.1 Bacteroidia bacterium | reverse complement strand
ATGTTAGAAGATTTGCCTTAAATTACTCATTATATGAGTATTGCACAACCTTTACTTATTAATATTTTAAAGAGTTTTCAACCGCGCAACGCGTTAATTTCTATAATTAATTCTATAAATTTTGAATGGAATTATTATTTTGTAACTCATTGAAATTAAGATTTTAATGAGTATTATATTAATTAAAATAGGTAGTTTATTCCAAATAGAAACTACCAAAACCTGCTAAATTGCAAGTTCTGGTAGATTAACATCAAGTATATTATCTAATTATCCGACAATAAATTGCTCAAATTCGCTATACGACATGTAAATACCAGAATGCCGTTTTATTTGAGTGCCAAGTTCGAATAACAGCGATGTGGGTAATGCATTTATTAGGTATTGCGCAGCAAAATCAACATCCTCATCGATATTGATTTTATAAATTCGGTACCCCGCTTCGATAACCTTTTCAAGCATTGGATTCATAGCCTTACAAGGCCCGCACCATTCCGCCGAGAATACCACTAATGTTCGGTTTGGAGATTTAATCTCCTCTATTACTTGGGTTGAAGGAGTGTAGTTCATAGTTACATAGGATTATATGGTTTCAATTTAAAAGGCTTATGCCTTAGATTCATCTCGTCGATTAGCATATCAAGTAATTCCTCTTCGGAGGCCTTTGCTAATCGAGTAAGCTTCTGAGGCGATATAGGATTTGAATCATCTGCATAGAGCAGGAGTGTTTCTACAATCTTTTCCCGTGTTGTCTTTTTCATGTTGTTTCTGTTTAATGGTTGTGGTTTGGTTTTAATTGATGTGTTAAATGAAGGAAGAAAACGCCCAGCAGCCATATCAACCTTTTAAGGCGGTTCTCGATTGCGGATTTTACGGGTTGAAAAAACATGGTTCATATGCACTTTTTGGAGGCCGATTTGGGGCTTGTGAATTTTCGAAAGCCCCCTACTAATCTTTGACGGGCGTGCGCACCACGCGCGCGCGCTCAAGTGCATACGCACGCATAGGTTGTGTGTTGGTTCAACTTCTGAAATTCTTTAGTTCGCAGCCTCATTTTAACCATGGTTTTTTATAGATTTTTTGAAATCTAATCATGGTTGATGTGCGACCCTTATGCGCTCAGTTTCTTTTTTCGCCAATATTCTGAACAACCCTTTGATGGTTGTTCTTCCAGACATTTCATTCCCGGCTAATCTGAGAATTCCTCCGTTAAAATATCTTTCAGCGTTTTCGGACTAACATTCGTCCGAAGGGCGCCATTTCGTGCCAGAGATATCTCACCGGTTTGTTCAGAGATTACAAGCGCAACAGCGTCCGATTGCTCACTGATGCCAACGGCGGCCCGGTGTCTCAAGCCCAACTGAAATGGGAAAACCGTATTTTCAGTTAAGGGCAACACACATTTGGCCGCCTTGATTCGGTTATCGAGAATGATAACCGCGCCGTCGTGAAGCGGATTGTTTTTGAAAAATATCGATTCAAGCAAGCTTGAACTTAACTCCGAATCAACTCTTTCGCCGGTATTGATGTAATACTTCAAATCCGATTTTCGCCCTAAGACAATCAATGCCCCACATTTCTGCAGGGCCATGCGCTGGCAGGCACTTACAACCACCTCGGCATGCAAGGATCCGTAACGCGCCGAAGATAGGCTTCTGAAGTTCTCTCTGTTAAACAATCCACGCGAGCCGATAACCAAGAGAAACCGCCGTATTTCCTGCTGAAAAACAACAATCAGCGCCAAAGCACCTACACCAATAAATTGCCCCAGTATTGTGGCAAGCAATTGCATATTCAACGCTTTTACAAAAAGCCATAGCAGATAAAAAAGCAATACGCCGAGAAATATATTTATGGCGACTGTACCCCTAACCAATTGATACAATTGATAGAGCAGAATAGCTACGATGATTATATCGACGGCGTCAAGCCAATCTGGTTGAATAAAAAGTAGCGGATTCCCCATTTCCCAAATATAAAATGAACGCGTTGCGCGGTTAGGCAGCCAATGCATGTTTAATTTGATTTAGAGGCTTATTTGCTAGCATATTCAAGTATTGCAGCATAGTATGAGCGGTTATTTTAGATGTTAATCTTGTGTGGTATCCCA
>JBKCFX010000410.1:0-18369 GCA_046303595.1 Bacteroidia bacterium | reverse complement strand
GCTTCGTTCAGCGTTGCAAATGCCGGATGCACCGGTCGGGATGTTGAAGTAGAATTCACCGGAACGTCGGCTTCTACCGCAATGCCAACATGGAATTTTACCGGCGCATCTATAGCATCAGGTTCCGGGTTCGGACCGTATACGTTGAGCTATGCGAGCCCAGGAAACTATACAATAGAACTTAGCATCAACCAGAACGGATGCATTTCTGTTTTCAATCAAGCCGGTTTAGTGCAGATTGAAACCCCGGTTGCATCGATGCTATTGCCCGACACTGCCTATGCAGGTTTGGCTGTTGATGTGGAATTTACTGGCACTGCAGCACCGGCGAGTAGTTTTGCATGGACATACACGGGAGCTTCTTTGAACTCAGGTTCGGGCAATGGCCCACTAGAATTGCAGTGGAATACTTCTGGAACCTATATGGTTGAATTGGCCGTTTCGAATGGAGCGTGTGCCGATACTGCATCAGGCCAGATAGTAGTAGTTCCTTTCCCCGGACCTTCGTTTGCATTCGATAACGATACAGCCTGCGTTGCAACACCTGTTGTGTTGACTTTTAATGGTACTGCAGGCTCGAATGCAACGTATTACTGGGATTTCGATGGCGCAACGGTGCAATCGGGCAGTGGTGCAGGGCCTTATCAGGTTGTTTGGAACACAGCCGGCGTGCATGCAGTTTCGCTTTACATGCTGGTTGATGGCGTTCAAACACCGGTGTTTGAGAATGAAATGCTGATTTTAGACATCCCGCAGGCATCCTTCAGTTTACCTGAAACAGTTTGTGCAGGCGATCAAATCACGGTGAATTATACAGGTACAACCGGTATTAATGCACAATTTCAGTGGGATTTTGACGGCGCAACTCTGGTAAGCGGCGCTTCGACTGGTTCGGTAAGTGTGGTGTGGGATACAGCCGGTGCGCATTCGGTAAGTTTAAGCATTGCCGATGCCATGTGTATTTCGGTACCTGCGCTTGATGCAATTGAGGTGCTTGCAGCTCCGGTTCTTGCATTTGAGCTCGATTCAATAATATGCTTATATGCCGAAACTGAAGTTGTATTTTCCGGAAATGCAGGAGCTTCGGCCTCATTTACCTGGGATTTTGACGGAGCCGAAATCGTTTCCGGTAGTGCTTCAGGTCCTTATACGCTGCGGTGGAATACAGCAGGAATTCATTCTGTTGCAGTTGAAGCCACTGAGAACGGTTGTGCGGCAGCGCCAACCAGTATGAGTATCGAAGTGCGCAGTTTGCCAATCGCAGATGCCGGAATGGATCAAACCGTATGTTCGGGCGACAGCGTATTATTACAGGCGCTTGCGGTTGTAGGTCATGCATATTCATGGGCACCAAGTACCGAAATGATGAATCCGGATTCGTCGGTAACGACTGTAGCAGTTCAAAATATTAGTAATTCGCCTGTTTCACAAGCCTTTACGCTCGAGGTGAGTGATGGATATTGCGTGGCAACAGATCAGATAAGTGTGGTTGTTAATCCTGTTCCCGTGGCACAGTTCTCTGCTCCAGAAGGCCAATGTTTTGATGTGCAAAGCTTTGATTTTACTCCAAGCGGAACCTACAGCGAAACGGCTTTGTTTGCATGGAATTTAGGTCCGCATGCGCTGGCCCACGTACCGGGCGACCAACAGCAATTGGGTATTCGGTTTGCTGAAGCCGGTGTTCAGGTCATACAGCTCATAGTTAGCGACCAGGGCTGTTCTTCATCCGCATTTGTCGATTCCGTTGAGGTTTTCGCCAACCCGCTGGCTTCATTCGCAGCCGAGCAAACAGGTGGTTGTTATCCTTTCAATGCATCATTTGTTGCCGCAGATTCCCTTGGAATTCATACCGATTTCAAATGGGTGTTTGGTGATGGTGGAACGGGTAGTGGAATTTCGCCAAGCCATTTGTATACCGAATCGGGCTTTATGACTGTAACGTTAGCCGTAACAGATGTGCATGGCTGTGTAGGAACAAGTACACATGCCGATTATATCCAGGTTTATGAACGACCAATTGCCGGATTCAGGGTAAATCCATCAACCGATTATATTATTGGTGAAGATGAACTAAGCTTAAGCAATCTCTCGCAGGACGCACGGTTTAGCTATTACATTATCGATGGCGATACCATTTTGGGTGCTACCAGTACCTACGATTTAACCACGCCCGGTACCTACGAAATTACGCAGGTGGTGATTAATGCAGAAGGATGTACCGATGAGATGACAAAGTCTGTAACTGCACGCTTTGGTTCAGAATACTACATTCCCTTGGCATTTACACCCGATAACGATGGTAAAAACGATTTGTTCAAGGTAGTCGGAGAGGAAATTAAAAGTTATTCCATCGAAATTTTCGATCGCTGGGGAGCGCCGATATTCGCTTCTTCGAACATGGAAGAGGGTTGGGATGGTATAATCAGCCAAAGCCAGGTACCAGCGCCTGTTGGAGTGTATGTGTTTAAACTCGAAATGCGCGACTACAAAAATCGGCCAATTCAGAAAAGTGGCAGCATCACGCTGTTACGCTGATTTTTCAAATTTAAACAAACTAAATCACGGTCTAGAAACTCAATTGTGTTGCCGATTTTATTTGGAATCTGCTTTTATATATGGGCGCTTGAGCGGTTAATTCAGGATGCAGCAGCTATCATGTCCAGGCAATGAATAGCTTAGGATGCAATTTATGGTAATCAGGTAACAAGAATCACCATCGTTTATAAAATTATCCGTTTATAAACGTTTATTTACGACTATCCCCTTGGCGTTTCGTAGCTTCGCCTGTAGGGTAGGGGGGATAGGATTCCTACAAAACAGATTGATTCAAGTCAACAGAAACTTATAAACAGTCAGGTGCCTTCGGCCATACTAAAATCTCAATAAATTATAGATTTAGTTCAGGTTTGCATGCGTGATCATTCAAATAAGCATTTACCTTATTCGAGTAAAGCGTAGAACAACAAAGGTTTCGCAAAACCTTATTAAGCATGTCTAAAGTTGCAATAATGGTTGGATAGTAGCTACAACCCTGTCTGCTTTCGCATTTCAGATTCCTCAATATATCCCGCTTGTTTCCAAACCAATGCCCCATCCTTGTACAATTCGAGATAGGGAATTCCCTTTATGCCCTTATCGGCAAGTAATCTGGCATTTTGGTCTGCGTCAATTTTTAACAAGGTGAGCTTGTCTTTTTTCTCTTCAGCAAGTTTCGTTATCCAGGGCAACATTTTTTTACACGGAGCACACCAGGTCGCGTTAAAATCGACCAAAACATATCCTTTTTGGGAAATTGCCTTCGAATAATTCTCCATGGTCATGCCTTCCGCAACCTTGCCTGCGGTTTTACCTTCAGATCGCCATTGTACCAAGCCACCCTGCATGTTGTAAACCTCTTTGAAGCCCATTTCGTTCATTTTATTTGCTGCATTTCCGCTTCGGCCGCCCGATAAGCAATACACAAGAACCGGTTTAGTCTTATCCAACTTCGAAATTCGGTCTTCAAAATCAGCACTGTTGTAATTGATGTTCAGAGATCCTGCAATGCCACCATCGGCATATTCTTCGGGCGAGCGTACATCAATCAGTTGCGCATCGGCCAGCTTGAGCTTCTGTTCAAAGTCTGTCGGGCTAATTGTCTTATTTATAGTGCCTTCTTTTTGAGCTACACCTTGGCACGATGCAAAAAATAACGCTATGCAAACCGAAAAAAGGGCGTTTAATTTCATAATGAAGTTCATACAGTTATTGGTGCTGCAATATAATTTGTTTTAGCGATTCGGCAGGTACAACACCAGACTGCCTCCATACAATTTGCCCTTTCCGGAATAAAATCAGCGTTGGAACACTTTGTACCCCATAGGCTGCAGCAGCCTGTTGATTGCGGTCTACATCAACTTTAATGATTGTAGCCAATTCGCCAACTTGATGCTTTAACTCAGATAAAATGGGCGCCATCATTTTGCATGGGCCGCACCATTCTGCTGAGAAATCTACCAAAACCGGCTTTTCGCCTTGAATCAATTCCGAAAATTTTTCCGATGCCATTGCTGTTGTATTTGTGTGCTGCAAAGTAAAAGTCTATCAACGGTAAAGTACATGATTTATGTCACGCAAAAAACAAACACCCACGCTGCTTTTCTAAGACTAAATTTTGGGCGGCATTTCCGGCTGTCGCTACTCGCTTTGTGCTTCCACTTCGTTCCAGCACAAGAGCTCAAACAGGCCGCTCCATCCGGGCCGCGAGCATTGGGACTAACGTAGGCATTATCCTCCGGATTTATTTGTTGTTGGAATTATTCCCGTGTCCTAGCTTAGTATTCAATGATAACTCAATCACATATTCCTCCGATACTGACCTCCCACTTCAAACAAGGCATCGGTAATCTGCCCTAGCGAACAGTATTTTACAGCTTCCATCAACTGCTCGAAGATATTTCTGTTTTGCACCGCTGCGTCCTGAATCGATTCAAGCATAGTACTCGCATCCTTTTCGTTTCCTTTATGCAGCGCAGCCAGCATGGCAATCTGATATTGTTTTTCTTCTTCCGTAGCGCGAATTACTTCTTTCGGCAAAATCGTCGGCGAGCCTTTCGAGCTCAAGAAGGTATTCACCCCAATAATCGGATATTCGCCCGTATGCTTCAACATTTCATAATGCATCGACTCTTCCTGTATCTTCGAACGCTGGTACATCGTTTCCATGGCACCCAACACACCGCCACGCTCGGTGATGCGGTCGAACTCGGTATACACGGCTTCTTCCACCAATTCGGTCATTTCGTCGATGATGAATGAACCCTGCAGCGGATTTTCGTTCTTCGCCAATCCCAACTCACGGTTAATAATCAATTGAATGGCCATAGCCCTGCGCACCGATTCTTCGGTAGGTGTGGTAATGGCCTCGTCGTAGGCATTGGTATGCAGCGAATTGCAATTGTCGTAAATCGCATAAAGGGCCTGCAGCGTGGTGCGGATGTCGTTAAAGTCAATTTCCTGCGCGTGCAGCGATCTTCCTGAGGTCTGGATGTGGTATTTCAACATTTGGCTTCGTTCATTCGCGCCGTATTTCTGCTTCATGGCCTTGGCCCAGATGCGGCGCGCCACCCGTCCAATAACCGCATACTCAGGATCAATGCCGTTGCTGAAAAAGAAACTCAAGTTCGGCGCAAAATCGTCGATGTGCATGCCACGGCTTAGGTAGTATTCAACGTAGGTAAAACCATTCGCCAGTGTAAATGCCAATTGGGTTATCGGATTGGCTCCGGCTTCGGCAATGTGGTACCCTGAAATACTCACCGAATAGAAATTCCGCACCTTTTGGTCGATAAAGTACTGCTGGATATCTCCCATCATCCGCAAGGCAAATTCGGTAGAAAATATGCAGGTGTTTTGCGCCTGATCTTCCTTTAAAATATCGGCCTGAACTGTACCGCGAACTACTTTCAAGGTATCGGCTTTTATTTTAGCGTATACATCGGCCGGCAAAACCTGATCGCCGGTTACGCCCAAAAGCATCAAACCCAAACCATCGTTACCCTCGGGCAATTCGCCCTGGTAACGCGGCCGTTCAACACCTTTGGCTTTATAAATAATATCGATTTTTGCTTCTACTTCAGCCTCCAATCCATTTGCCTTAATATACACCTCACATTGCTGATCGATGGCGGCATTCATAAAAAAGCCCAACAGCATTGGTGCGGGGCCGTTAATCGTCATTGATACCGATGTGCTCGGAGCGCAGAGATTAAAGCCCGAATACAGCTTTTTGGCATCGTCGAGGCAGCAAATGCTCACGCCCGAGTTGCCGATTTTACCATAAATATCGGGACGTAAATCAGGGTCATTTCCATAAAGCGTAACCGAGTCGAATGCTGTACTCAAACGTGCAGCGGGCATGCCTAAACTCACGTAATGAAAACGGCGGTTTGTGCGTTCCGGTCCGCCTTCGCCGGCAAACATCCGTGTTGGGTCTTCGCCTTCGCGCTTGAAGGGATAAATTCCCGCAGCATACGGAAATTCGCCCGGCACATTTTCGGTGAGCGACCAGCGTAAAATAGCGCCCCAATTGCTGAATGATGGTGTTACCACCTTAGGAATATGGCTGTGCGAAAGGCTTTCGGTATGCGTTTTAATTTTAATTTCTTTGTCGCGTACTTTGAAAATGTAGAATTCGTCCTTGTAAGATTTACGTTTCGATTCCCAAGTGGTAATAATATCCCAGTTAAAAGGATTGAGTTGTTTTTTTAGATCAAAGAATTTTTGTTTTAGTACTACTTCCAGGTTCTGCTTGGAAGAATTAGAAAATCCCCCTCCGACTCCCCCTTGAGAAGGGGGAGAGCCACCCGCACGAGCCGCATCTTGATTTTCGAACGATGCATTAAGTTGCTCCTCTCCTTGGTACGGAGTTATACTTTCCTGCTCCTCTTCTTGGTAAGGAGTCACTCTCTCTTGCTCCCCTCCTTTTAAAGGAGGGGTCAGGGGAGGTTGAAATTCACTCGCAATTTCATCTAACACTTCTTGAGTAAACTCCAAAACATCTTTATTCTCAAATCTAATAACCTTAATTCCATATGTATTCAAAAAAACAGTCCGTTCCTCATCATATAATCTACCAGCATCAGTAAAATGATGCGCTCCATCTAATTCAATGGCCAGTTTTTCGGCTGGGCAGTAAAAATCGACGATATAGGGTCCAACAGAATGCTGTCGTCTGAATTTCCGTCCTTTTAGCTGCCGATTAGAAATATATCTCCATAAAGTAGCTTCAGCTGGAGTAAGGTTACTTCTGAGTTCTTTCCTGAATGTTTTTAATTCAGGATGATTCATTACCCTATTGTAGTATCGGCCATGGTAATCTATGTCCTCCTCAACTAAATCTTCAAAAGGAGCGTTCAAGGTATATTCCACGTGCAACAAGTCAGTCCCGGTAAGCAATAACGTGGTATTCCAAATACTATACAGCTTCTCTGCCACCTCTGCCTGCTTTTCGACCCAAGCGTTGTAGCCGCGATTGTTCTCGGTAATCTCGCTCAGGTAACGCGTTCTGTTTGGCGGAATCACATATATCTTCTCACTCATTTCGCGCGTAACCGTGTAATTCGATTTTAGCGATGCCCCGGTTTTTTCAACCAGCTTATCCATAATCGAACGGTACAGGTTGTTCATTCCCGGATCGTTGAACTGCGAAGCGATGGTGCCGAAAACGGGCATCGTATCGGGATCGCTATCCCACAAATTGTGGTTGCGCTGGTATTGCTTTTTCACATCGCGCAGGGCATCGAGGGCCCCGCGTTTATCGAATTTATTGAGGGCAATGAGGTCGGCAAAGTCGAGCATGTCGATTTTCTCGAGTTGCGTGGCTGCGCCGTATTCGGGCGTCATTACATACAAACTCACATTGCTGTGGTCGAGGATTTCGGTATCGCTCTGACCAATGCCCGATGTTTCGAGAATAATTAAGTCGTACTGCGCCGCTTTGAGGATATCGACCGCTTCTTTCACATGTTTGCTCAGTGCCAGGTTGCTCTGGCGCGTAGCCAGTGAGCGCATGTATACCCGCGGATTGCGGATGGCATTCATGCGGATGCGATCGCCTAGCAAAGCACCACCGGTTTTGCGTTTCGATGGATCTACCGATACAACGCCAATGTGTTTATCGGGGAAGTCAATCAGAAAACGACGCACGAGTTCATCTACGAGCGACGATTTTCCGGCTCCGCCTGTTCCGGTAATTCCCAAAATAGGCGATTTGCTTTGGGCTGCCAGTTGGTGCACACGCTCCATTTCGGGGCTAGCACCTTCGGGATTGTTTTCGGCAGCCGAAATAAGATTGGCGATCGATTTCCAATCCTTATCAATCAAATGTCCCACTTCGCCATTGATATTAACGCCGGTAGGAAAATCGCATTTCTGCATCAAATCATTGATCATGCCCTGCAAACCCATTGCACGTCCGTCGTCGGGATGGTAAATGCGTGCAATGCCATATTGGTGAAGTTCTTCGATTTCGGAAGGTAATATGGTACCACCACCACCACCAAAAATGCGGACATGACCGGCGCCCTTTTCCTTCAGCAAATCGTACATGTACTTGAAATATTCCATGTGCCCGCCCTGGTAGGATGTCATGGCGATAGCCTGTGCATCTTCCTGAATGGCGCAATTCACTACTTCCTCAACCGAGCGGTCGTGACCGAGGTGAATGACTTCGGCGCCAGAACTCTGAATGATTCGGCGCATAATGTTTATTGCAGCATCGTGGCCGTCGAAAAGAGAGGCCGCAGTAACGATTCGGATTTTATTTTGGGGCTGGTAAACAGTGGTTTCCATGCACGTATCTGTTTTGGGAGCCCCAAAGGTACAAAAGGATGAAGAGCAGAAAAACTAAGGTAGAATTAGATTTTCACGTTGCATAGTTTGAAGCATGCTAATTCAAGTGTATTGATAATAGATTCAACCAATACCACCCATACCCAAACAACGTTTGCTTTTATGAAAAACTTCGTTGAAAATGGTGTCTGTTAATCTTTAGGCTTTGTTTTTCATCATCTTAAGAAGTTTAAAACTACATTTGTTTATGTCCTGGTCGACGCAGTTTTGGGGATGCGGGTGATTTAATGTTGGAGGCTCTTTAATGCACGCTTGTTTTTAAACCTTTAACTATCAATTTAATTGTGCTAATTTCGTAGCGAATTTAGTTAGCTAGTAAACCAATTGCGGATTAAATTCGTGTTCTAACTTAGAAACCCTTAAAAACCAAATCATGAATAAAATTTTCCTTTCAACGCTTCTCTTAATCAGTAGTTTTGCGACAGTTATCGCACAGCCTGTTTGCACGTTTTCTGTTACAGCCGATACAAATAACTGCACCTACACGTATTCTGCTCCGGCTGAATTTGCCAATTCCATGTTGTACAACATTATGTGGACTTATGGAAATGGATCCGGATTTGGATCGGGTAGTACATTCACCACTACGTACAATGGCCCTACTACAGACGTTGTAACCATGACGGTTTTAATGAATGACTCCAATTTGGTTTGTTACAGTACGCAAACCATTCAAATATGTGGCGGTGGCAATAACGATCCCGGATGCACGGTAGTGGCTCAAAATAATGGGATTTCAAACACCTACGGATTTTCTGTTCCCGGTGCTAACTATCCGGCTACTTGGACCTTTCCAGATGGCACTACAACTTCGGGATGGAATGCAATATATACCTTTCCTGGCCCTGGAGTGTATCAGGTTTGTGCCAACATTACCGGTGGTGGTTTTACCTGCAACGATTGCGAAACCATTTACATATATGAAGATACGTCGAACGTAAATACAGGAAACTGCAATGCTAATTTTTATGCATCCACATCGGTGTTAACCGGCTATTTTATTCCTTACGGAACTAATCTAAATACAAATCCAACAGCGGGCACAGCCAACTATTTATGGAGTTTTGGAGATGGTTCAGTCTCTAATGAAGTGTATCCTTATCACATTTACGATCAGGCAGGAGTTTACAACGTATGCTTAGTAGTTGGTAATGGCAATACCTGTTTAGATACCGTATGCCAAAATATACTCATCCCAGAGAATAATACCATACCCAACGACTCTAGCTGCCAGGCTTATTTTGTTATGACGCAGCAAAATCCGTTTGAAGTTACCGTTGTAAATGCATCAACTGCTGCTAATGCCTTATATACATGGACAATATCAGGCAATGGCGTTACATTTACGGCAGAAGGCGCCTATCCAAGCATGACCATCGAAACAACGGGAAGTTATGGATTGTGTTTGACCGTTTCTGCGGGCAATTGCACATCTACCTATTGCGATTCATTGGTTATTGGTGCAGATGGATTGATGGGTGGACGCCTGAGCGATCTTGGATTTACAATTAACGTAACCAGTCCGCAAGCGATTACCGGATTTGATGTAACAGGAATTGAAGCTACTGAATTCGAGTTTTCGGTTTATCCGAATCCGGCAAGCGATGTATTGATGATTTCGGGGCTCGATGCAGGTCGATTTGAAGTTTACTCAATTGATGGTAAAATGGTGAATAGTGGCATCATTACCGGACAAAACCAAATTATTGAAACTGCAAATTGGCACGCAGGAATTTATTTCATCAATGTTTGGAATGCTGATGGGGCTCGCTCGGTTCAGCGAATTGTAAAGCAATAAAATATAACGATTGATGAAGCCCTCCGAACCGTCGGAGGGCTTTTTTTTATATGAAAAATCCTGCACTCGAATTATTAATCAAATGCACACGCGACGATCGTCGGGCGCACTTTGAATTGTATTCGTTGTGCTTTGCAGAGCTGGTAAGCATTTGTAGGCGGTATTTTAAGAATGATGACGAAATAAAATCGGCTGTAAATGAGTCGTTTTTAAAATTGATTGTATCGTTGGATACTTTGATTAATAATTACTCTTCGCTTCATTTTTATTCCTGGATGCGAAAGATAACTGTTAATCACATCATTGATGTGTATCGAAAAAACAAACGCTATAGAGATCAAATTATCAGTACGGAAGATGAAAAATTGGTGCACATTTCGGATTTGGATCAGAAAATTAATCGTGTAGAAAGTAAAGAGGAGTTGCAGGAGATAGAGCGCGCCATTGGCGCACTTCCTATGATGAGCAGAACGGTTTTTACCCTTCATGTAATTGATGGGTTTAAACATGAAGAAATAGGCGAAATGCTAAATATTTCGGCCAATACTTCAAAAGTTCATGTATTTAAGGCAAGAACACAACTTAAGCAAATGTTGACCGGATTAAACGTTTCACAATGAAAGAGAACGAGCCATATTCTATTAATTCTTTTTGGCCTGAGGCGAGCACTATGCTCGATAAGCATTTTGCGCGAAAAAGGTTCCTCCGACGATTGCGAATATTGGGGTTCGGTGGATTTGCTTTACTGCTGAGCATTTTAGCTTTGGTATTTGGTAGCACAGATTTATTTATTCCTTCGGCCCAAAAGATGGAGAAAAATGTTTCAAAAAGTGATTCGAGAAAGGGTGAACGAATAGTGCCTTCGGCTGATGCAAATAGCATTTCGTCGAAGCTAATATCTTCTGAGGGGGCTAGCATTCCTTCGCAAAACAGATTTGAGCGTGCATCACAAAATCAATCCGTGAATTCTGAAAAGGTTAAAGACAAAACCAGCAATGTGCAGATAACAGCGTATCGTGATACATCAACATACCAAGGCAACAATGACGCATTTTCATCAGTTCAAGAAACGCATGACGAAAACATCCCTTCGGGTTCGGATAAGTTTTCTAGCGTCAATTCTGATGTAGCTGAACGTGCAAATATCCCGGAATTGGAAAACGAACATTCGGAGAAAAATCTAATTGCAAATGAAAACACCACAAATTCATCTGTCGTTGAAATAGTTCAAACCGAGACATTAGCCCAAAATGAAACCGAAAATTTGCTTGTTATTGACTCATCGAATTCAAAAAATAATTCGTTTGCAGAGCAAGCAGCAAACACGCATCAAGGCGGCATCGTTCCGGGGTTGCTTGAGAAGAAAATAACCTCTTGGAAATGGGCGCTTGTGCCCTCGGTAGGGATGTTTAATTCAGTTAAACATTTAAAATCAAACTCAAACGAAAGTGCTTATGTAACGCGCAGAACGCAAGAAGAAGAAAATACCATTCGCGAAACTTTCCGCATGGGGCTTGAATTGAGTAAAGAACGATTAACAATTCAATCGGGAATTTATTACAGCGTTTACGGAGAGCGTACAGCCTACTCCAATTGGTTAATGCGAACAATGCCTGAAGTAGCCTTCTACAATCAGGTTGTTTACGACACTACCTTGACGCTTGTATCGTATTTAGATATGGGGAACTTTTATGAAATTTCGGTAGCCTCGATTGATTCGTCTGTTCAAACCTTTGCCGATACCACATTGCTAACAGCACAATCAGCAGTGGATGCCCTTCCGTTCCATGTTCAAAACCGAATCAGCTATATCGAAATTCCGCTGGGATTACGATATACCGCATACCGAAATGCACTCGTAGATGTGGGCATTTCTGCAGGAGGCAGTTTGGGTGTTTTATGGCGCAGCAGAGGGTACGTGGTAAATTCGGAACTAAATGAATTCGTGCAACTTGATGCAGCCGCGGGCCTCCAAAAAATCATTGCTAATGTTCGCATTGCAACGGATGTGCGGTTTAAACTGAGCGAGCATCTTCAAATTGGAGTACGACCCGAATGGAATACTACGGTAGGTTCGGTGTTGCGCCAAAACAATATCCGGCAGAATTACCAGAATTGGGGCATGCTGCTCGAAGTGAAAAAAACACTTTAAAGCATCATTTCTTTTCGAGGGCATCCAGGCGTTTTTGCAACAGCTCGAAATTTGATTTTAATTGGCGGTTCTCCATTGCACGATTTTATCAGTAGCATCAGTAATAGTCCCATTTCTAATATCATCGTATACTAAGCTGTAAGATATACACCTTTCAGAACACAAAAACTGCCTAAGTAAGCCCAAGTTTAGCATCATCGTTACTCCAACGAACCAAAAGTATTATGGTTTCAAAACTACTGAACGATTAAGTTCATTTTCTGTGTATTACCGAAAGCATCGCTGAGCTGCATTCCATAAAACCCTGCATTAAGATGGTTTATAGAAATCGTCTTTGCGTTAGCCTCAATGGCTTGCTGTAACACCAATTGACCTTGTAAGTTGAAGATAGAAACCATACGTACCCAATCTGCATTTACATTAATTTGATGTGAAGCAGGGTTGGGATAAAACAATTGTGCGCCTTTAGAATCTTGAGAAATGCCCGTTGGTTCAGGTATTCCAACCAACGCTTCATTGGTTTGAATAGCAGGATTAACATCAAAAACAATTGATGCCTGGTTGGCGATAAATTGACCCGGCATAAGTTCTTGATTGGCCTGAATTCGGTAAACAATCGTTCCGATGCTTCCTGCAAAATTTTCTGATGAATCGGGAAGGTTAATTTGGTTGTGAATGAAGCGAATTAATCCGTTACCTGCGTTAACTAAAATGGCATTGTGGCTCGAGGAAAGCAACTGCACTGAGGTTTCATCGAAAAATGATGGGATGGGATTGCTCACCACAACAGTTTGTGCAGGTGCAGTTCCCGTATTCTGGAACTGAATTCGGTAGGTGTACCAAAGTCGGTTTTCAGCGATTTCCCATTCGTAAACATATTGGTTGGGCGACTCATCCTGCAAAACCTGAATGTGATTGGGGTCGTAAGAGCCGTTTACAATTTGACAAACCTGAGCCTCATTGTTTGATGCGTTGCAATCTTCGAATCCTTCAGCTAAAACCTGGAAGCATTTCGATAAGCCATCTGTTGCAAAACAACTTAAAGAATCGTACAAATGGATGGTTTTAAATTCGCCATATACTAAGGTGTCTGTAAAGGTCCAGGTGTAGGTATTACCGTTTTGAGTATCAAAAGCAGGGACAGTAGAATAAAGATAGATAGAGTCGGGAATTGTTAGGCTAATCGAATAGCTGTTGGCCGGATATAGTCCATGATTGGTAATGGAAATAAGTTGGTGATTATCGTTACCTGCGCAGCGACGCAAAGGACCAACCGGCGAAACGTTCACATGTAAATCGGAGCAGGCCGAATCGGGATGCACATAAAAATCGAGCATGTAATCGGCGCTTCCGGCTTCTGTGTACGAAACCGAGTGTAATGCATTTTCGGGGCAAACAATCGTTGCAAAGGGCAAATTGGCGGTTAAGCCGTTCATGCCAATGGTGTATGCACCGGTATCGGCTTCGAAGCTGTAAATGCCGTTTGCCTGTGTTTGCGTGTACACCATTCCATTGTCGCGAATAATGGTTTGGCCGGGAATAGCGTAATCTTCGCCATCAACGATGCAATTGCCATTAAAATCAGCATATACGCGACCCGACATGATGCAGTTTGGAGCCGAAATCGTATCGGGGTCAAAACGCCAGGCATCGTCTTGTGTCTGCCACACGCCCGAATTGTTTCTTCCGGGCACAGCATATCCTTCGGTGCCTGTGGCATTTTGGATGCCTTCGATCGCATAGCTTCCTAAACCTCCAGCACTGTTACAAAACAACTTATTGGTGATGTGCATTTCGATGTTGTTGCTTGTTTCGTGTAACTGCAGCTGGCCGGTGTATAGTACCGTTGAACATCCAAATAAAGGCACATTGTTATAATTGATTACAAATATGCGGTTGGGCGCTTCGTTCACTGAGTAATACCTTATAGAACCACCAACACCGGGATTTAAATCGCACCAGGTGAGAAAAACAGAATTTACAGCAGCATCGCCTTGTGGCGTAACACCTGAAAAAGGAATGCTGTTGGCTACACTGAACGACGAAAACGATAAGGCAGGTACATTTCTAAAAGTGATGTATCCATTAGACGAAATTTGAAGGGAGTCGTATTCAGTTCCAAAAAAGCGAAATGGAAATCCGATGGCGATTTTAGCAGAATATTGATCGTCATTAAGGTCAACTTCTGTCCCACTTTCGGAAACCAAAGGATTAAATGCAACCTCGTAGGTGCCATAAGGAATTTGCGCAAAGCCAAATCCGGCAATAAAAAGAAGGACAATTAGTACATTTTTTTTCATGATGAAGAGCTTGAAATCTGAATGCAATATATTGATTTTGAATTGAAAATTAAGAAGGAAAACATGCTTTTAGAAAACAAAAAAGCCCCACGAATTCGCAGGGCTTTCAAATGTGTTTGGCAGGGATATTATTCAGCTACGACCTCAAATTTAACATCAGCTTTGATGTCTTTGTAAATTTTTACGTGTGCTGTATAGGTTCCAATTTGCTTTACCGATTCTTCATCGAGCGTGATGTTTTTACGCTCTACTTCCACACCGGCTTTACGCAAAGCTTCAGCGATCTGGATGGCATTCACAGAACCGAATATTTTGCCCGATTCACCTACTTTAGCACCAACCTGAACGGTGATTGCAGCAAGTTTTTCGGCAGTTGCAGTAGCTTCGGTACGCAGTTTTTCTTCTTTGTGTGCGCGCTGACGAACACTTTCTGCTAACATTTTACGGTTTCCTTCGGTGGCAAGCATCGCAAACCCTTGTGGAATAAGGTAATTGCGACCATAACCCGGACGAACTTTCACAACCTCGTCTTTATGACCCAGGTTTTTTACATCTTGTTTCAGAATTACTTCCATGATACAGTTCCTCCTTTATTATTTCATTAAATCGGCTACATATGGCATCAAAGCAATGTGGCGTGCACGTTTAACGGCCTGCGATACTTTGCGCTGGAACTTCAACGATGTTCCGGTAAGTCGGCGAGGAAGGATTTTTCCCTGCTCGTTCACAAACTTCAGAAGGAAGTCTGCGTCTTTGTAATCGATGTATTTGATACCGCTTTTCTTGAAACGGCAATACTTTTTCTTTTTAACGTCCACGCTGGGTGGCGTTAGGTAACGAATTTCAGATGCTGTTGACATACGTTTAAGATTTATGCCTCTACAGGCGTTTCAGTTTTTGGTTTGTCGAACCCTTTGGTGCGACGTTTCTCATTGTAGGCAATTGAATATTTATCCAATGCCACTGTCATGTAACGAATAATACGCTCATCGCGCTTAAACGCTACTTCCAGTTTGGAAACAAAATCACCATCGGCCTGAAATTCAAGGAGGTGATAAAAACCCGTAGTCTTTTTCTGAATCGGGTAAGCCAATTTGCGCAATCCCCAGTTCTCTTCGTGAACCAACTTTGCGCCATTTTCGGTAAGCATGGCTTTGAACTTGCCGACCGCTTCCTTCATCTGATCTTCAGACAAAACGGGAGTCATAATGAAAACGGTTTCGTACTGCTTTTGCATGGCAAATTATTTTTTTTAAGGAGCGCAAAATTAGGAAAATAATGTTACGCTCCAATACTATTTTTCGGATAATTTTAATGGACTACCATTAATTTCTGGTTGGCCGTTCCAAAGCGTGTTTGCGCCTTGATTATGTAAGCGCCCGATTCAAGTGTTGAAGCATCCACGTAAAAACGGTTTTCGCCAGCAGAAATAGCGCCGGAATGAATTGATTTTACCAGACGACCATTTACATCGCGTAATTCGAGTTGAATATACTGCCCTGCATCCATTGTTACTGGAACACAAACCATTTCAGCTGCCGGATTGGGGAATGCCTTCACACTAAAAACATCGAGCATTTTATGAAAGTGGATCTGTGTAATATTGGTAGTGTCGATTACACGGAACGAAAACCAACCTTCGGGTGCAGTGATTGGGCGAACCTGAATTTTTCCGCTTTCGGAGATGCCACGTAAATAATAATAAACGGTCGTTCCTGCAGGTTGGGCAGGAATTTCTCCCAGGTAGGTATCGTTTACAAATCCAGCCTGAAGGTCGATTACCGTGAATCCAGCTAGTGTATCGGTGGTATAATACAATTGAGCAGCATTTATACCGCTGCGGTGCTTCATGAGCGCCTGCACCGAATATGGATTTTGTGTATCGTACGTATCGGCCAAACGCTGGTGCGATATCAAAAGCGGATCGTTTACACCCACTGAATGCGTGATGCAATGAATGGCTCCCGATGCGCCGATAATATCCCGGCAGTCGATTGGAACTATGCGGTAACCCGGAAGATTTTCCCGATATATCCGAACGGCGGTAGTGTCGAATGGACCTTCATACACCGGAAGCAGGACTGTTTTGTTTACAAATACTGAATTAGAATAGGTGCGGTAATCTGCACTTGAATTGTTGGGATAGATTGCAGTGCCATTGGTGCTGTAATCGGGCGGGGCAACAACACGCACAATTTTATAGGGCGTACCGAAAACAGAGTTAAAGTTATCGAGTACATACAATAGATTCGCTTCTATTTGCGGTCCATCGGCGACACCATTAGGATATTGCGCCCAAAGCAAGGTTTCTTCGTCGAGCAGTTTCATATGCATATCGATGTGGTGAATGCCATCATATGGTAAAACTTCCATTTTTATGTATCGATCAATGCCCATGTAATTTCCCATAATGGCATCAATCTGAGCCTCGGTTTTGTCCGTATTTTCTTCCAAAATGAGGTTCGATGAAAACGCAGTGCCGAATCCATCAGACATAAAATTTCCACCGGTGTGTACCAATCGATTAGGGGCAAGTGTTGTTTGCACGAGGTTCAAATCCAACTCGCGGGCATAACGGCGAGGAATGGAATCGTCTTGCACACGCGAAGGTCTATTGTATTTCCAATCAACAAGAAAAAGCGAATCAACATCGTTCAGATAAGTCGTATTCGCACCATAATCGCGAATCCAAAGTGAATTGCTCGGCTGACTAACGAATTCAATGTTAGGCCCAATCGGTACATTATAGGTATTGGCCAA
Source organism: Bacteroidia bacterium (assembly GCA_046303595.1). GTDB lineage: Bacteria > Bacteroidota > Bacteroidia > M30B66 > M30B66 > CAMCXT01. The sequence continues at coordinate 968 of JBKCFX010000410.1, read as the reverse complement.
TTCGTTTTGTGCTGTTGTTGCATTGGTTGCATGCACAATAACTTTGCATTCTTCCTGCGCATAGCGAATAATTTCGGCTAATGTTGCCTTATAATCGCGCCAGGTTACAACGAGAGCCTGAATTTCTTCCCATTCTGCAGCGGTACGGATGCTGCCAGCGGGAGGTGTATCGAAGATTTGCCCCTGGGCATTCAACTCTGTAAAGAATAACGAAATAAGGCCTATCGCCACTAGTCTGATTGCTTTCATACCATTCAAATTACGCAACGAAATTAAGCAAGATATTGATTGAATTCTGAAATGTAAGAATCATAATTTGTGGCTTTTTTGTGTTTTATTTCAAGCTTCGTTTACATACACTCAATATTTAATCTACCTTTGCATCATTCTCACTGATTCTTCCGGCGACCTTATCCGGATGAAGGAATTCACAAGCAAATTACACGGGCCGCCCGGCTCATTCACTGGTTCAGTGCGGTTTTGGATTAGGGCATCTCACCAATATTTTCAATGTTATTTAACGAACTCAATTTAATTGATCCCATTCTTCGTGCCTTGCAGGATGAAGGGTATCAGAAACCAACGCCCATTCAGGAGCAAGCCATTCCAATTGTATTAAACGGCACCGACCTATTGGGTTGTGCACAAACCGGCACGGGCAAAACAGCCGCATTTTCAATTCCAATTTTGCAAATCTTGAATAAGCAAGTTGTTCCGGCATCTGCTCCTCGGCCAATTCGTTGCCTCATCTTAACGCCTACGCGCGAACTTGCCATTCAAATTGGCGATAGCATTCAGGCATACGGTCGTCATTTACCGCTGCGCCATACTGTAATTTTTGGTGGAGTAGGACAGAAGCCCCAAACCGATGCACTGCGCCGCGGAGTGGATATTCTGGTGGCAACACCCGGCCGGTTGATTGACTTAATTAATCAGGGATTCATTTCGCTGAAATCCTTGTCGATTTT
>JBKCFX010000409.1:0-5768 GCA_046303595.1 Bacteroidia bacterium | reverse complement strand
GGCGAGCTGCGGTGCGGATTGATGAACCGTTCGAAATAGAGGTCGATTTCAATCGGGTCTACATCGGTAATTCCGAGGCAGTAGGCCGCAATGCTATTGGCTCCGCTGCCGCGCCCCACGTGGAAAAAGCCGCGGTATTTGGCGTAACGGATGATGTCGTCGGTAATGAGGAAGTATGCAGTAAACCCAAGTTTGAAAATCACATCGAGTTCGTGGCGCAGGCGTTTTTTGGCCTCTTTGTTTTTCGAGCCATAGCGGTAAATCATTCCGTCGTGACTGAGTTTTTCGAGCAGCTGCCGGTCCTGCGGAATCGAACCGGTGAAGGTTTTACGGTTTTTAGGCGTTCCGAATGCAAAGTCGATGTGGCAGGTTTCGAGCAGGTGAAGCGTTCGGGCGATGATTTCGGGATAGGCTGCGAACGCCGTGACGAGATCTTTCCGTTCGCAAAAAGAGGCCGAAGAGGGCGCACAGCACAACGGATCGAGCTTGCTCAATACCGTATTTTGGTCGATTGCGCGTAAAAGCCGGTGCATGTTAAAGCGGCTTTTATCGGGAAAGGTAAAAGGCTGCAGAACAACCAATTTATCGGAATCGCTTTTTTTTACGGCGTTCGATTGACGCAGCATGTTGGTACTGATGCCGATAAACTCATTGGGTTGCAATAGATGCAGGTTGGGCTTTTGGGGATAGATAACCCATACATCGTCGACCCATTCTGCGGGTGCTATGTTGCCGGGTTTTTCGCCCGAAGTAAGATAGGTCGAGAGGTGTCGGTTTATGCGTTCGAAGCCTTGAATATTGCGCGCCAATGCCACGTAAAGGACTTTGTTTTTGTGACGAAATTCTACGCCAACCACCGGATGCAATCCGGCTTCGGTAGCCAGTTTTACAAAGTCGATGCAGCCCGAGGTGGTATTGATGTCGGTGAGCGCCGCCGCTGTGTAACCAAGCTCCAGCAGGCTGTTGACCAGTTCCTGCGGCGAAAGGATTCCGTAGCGCAGGCTAAACCAGGAGTGACAATTGAGCAACACGATGAATTAAATGGCATTAAAACGATGTAAAAATAGTCAATGACTATTAATAAGTCAAAAACAAAAACAAACACGGCCAAGATTGCTGTCGGGAAAATTGCGATGACAACTAACGGCTGAATAATTTATGATTGCTTCGGTTGAATGGGTTTCTAACAATCGCTTTATGAAAAAAAACCATGAAATTAATTATATGCCTTGTAATCAATGTTATAAGTCTGTTATTTATTAACAATGCTTGGTTGATTCCTTTGTATTCAATGAGTTATAAAAACGCATTTTACGCCATTAAATTCGTCTCCCATGATACGGTTGTTAGGATTACTTAGTTTTCTGCTAGCGTTGTTTTTGTTGCCCATGAACTTCAGGTTGCTCACCGATGCGCTTGAAGTTGGTGGAACTGCTGCCGGAGCATGGATCTTTTTTTCGTTCATGCTGGTTCTAACCCTTTCTTCGGGTTGGATGGGAGTGCGGTTTCTGCGCAGGGCATAAACATCGTTATGCGATTGTCTATAATACAATCGCGATTTCTGTAGATTTGCCAAAACGCATTTCTATGAGAAAACGATTCGCAAATTTGGGAGGCGAGTCGCGTTAAGTCGGTAAAAAGAAAAGTATAGGATTCGTCATTGGGCATCACCCAATGAATCTGCAAGCAATTAATCGGGCTTATCGGTGCTTTCTTCGGGTGTAGTTTCTAGTTCATCTACCGCATTATTTTTAAACAAATCAGCTTACTTTTGGAGTTCATCCCCTGTTAATGTAGCAGTAGCTTCTGGCTACTTCTTTTCCTATTATGCAGGCCAATCATATCAAATAGAAAGTCCAAGAAATGAGGGTTATGCTATTCGGTGTATTCAGGATTAATTCGGTTTTCGACTTACGTTTGTGTCTTTGATTAAAGTCATTTCTCTGCTGAATTAGATATTTAACTTCGCTTGTTCAAACACGATATCATGCACTACATTTTATATTTTATTTTCATGCTTGGAGGTTGTTCTTTCCTGCAAGCTCAATTTACATCCGATACATTAAACAATCTCGCCGTTCATGATATAGTGGGCAGCGAACAAGCCACGCCATTAAAGGCAACAACTTCGGATGGTAAAACCTACATTTCATGGTTCGATATCAGCTCGGGTTCCTATGTTTTGCGCATGCAATTGCTCGATGCCAATGGTGTAGCTCAATGGCCTGCAGGAGGTGTTGTAGTTAGCAATTACCCGCAAAGTACTGCACTCTTTCGGTACGATTTGAAAGTCGATTTAACAGACCATGCAATAGTTGCTTTTCAGGATGAACGAAGTGGCGAAATGAAGCCCGTTGTATATAGAATAGCTCCCGATGGCTCAAGCGTTTGGGGCGATGCAGGGTTTGAAATTACGGATTCAACTGCCACCGGTTTGGCTCCCAAAATAGGAATTACCCGAAGCAATAATATTATTGTTGCGTGGAATGCCGATGCTGATGCAACACGCTGGCTATCGTACCAGAAAATCAGTCCTTCAGGTCAATTGCTTTGGTCGAAACGCATTTTTGATGGCAACAAATACAGTCGTCCCTGCATAGCCCCGCGCGACACCGACGGGTTCATCATGATGTACGTAAAAGAAACCGGTAATTTCCCCGGAGTTACCTGCACCATGCTGGCTCAGGCATTCGATTCCAATGGTATTGGGCAATGGTCTAATCCCATCACTGTTTCCACAAAAACAATCACATTTTTCTTCTTCCCCGAAATTACACCCGACGAAGCAGGCGGTTTTTATATTGGCTTTAATTCCGGAAATCCTGTTAATGCAACGCTAAACGACGTATATGTGCAGCATGTCGATTCGCTCGGAAATACATGGTCTGCAACCGGAGTCGAAGCGGCCAATTCTACTACAGAGTTTAAGTCTTTTGCCGGATTGATTTTTAATGAGTCATTGCAACATATTTTCGTTCAATTGCAGGTATTGGATGGCAGCCAAAGTGCTTCTGGAATTTCGATTCAGAAATTAAATGCATCCGATGGCGCTCTGCTTTTTGCTGCAAATGCCTTGGTTATTAAGTCACAAGATCCTGAATATTATTTACCGTACGGCATTGCCGATGCAGGCGATGGAATTATTGGTATTTATGGTTTGGGTGGATTTGGTAACCAGCATTTGCAGGCGTATAAGATTGATTATTCAGGCGCTTCGTCTTGGTCGTATGATCCTACACTGTGCTTGTTTAACAGCAACAAAGACGATGTTGCTGTTGGCCCGTTCAAAAATGAGCAATGTGTGGTGGTTTGGGCCGACGACCGGAATGACTTAGGGATATACGCTCAAAATGTTAGATCTGATGGTAATTTTGGATCTGAAACTACCGGAATTGAAACGCATGATGCAAATTCAAATATTCGAATAGCCTATGGTCAACTTCAGGATATTTTGATGTTGAAGGGTTTTAAGGATATGGAAGTGGTAATGGTTGAAATTATTTCTTCAGATGGTCGTTTGGTAGGTATATTCGATGAGAAAAATTCTACACAATTTCAATTGCCTACCTATGTACATGCCGGGATTTATGTGATAAAAGTTAGTTCGGGAAATAAACATTGGTCAATAAAATGGGTTAAGCGTTAGCCGTGCCCCACAAAATCTAAATCTGATTTCTTAATTCCTCAATAATCGAATTAATTACTGCATCAATCTTATCGAGTAAATCAGGAACCAATTCGAGGTTTGATGCTTCTTTGCCGCATCGCTCAACTGTACGAATATCTTCGCGCAGCAGTTCAATACCCATTGTGTCTATCGACGGCTTAATCTTGTGGGCTATCGCTCCCAAACCTGTCCAATTGCCTGTCGAATAATGCATACGTAATTCGTTCAATGCCGGCGGCATAGTGTCAATGAACAACTGCAACATTTTCTTAACGAACGCGTCATTTCCGTGACTTATTTCTTCAATTGTGCTGAGGTTGTATAGTTTACCTTCTGGAACAGAATAACTCATCGTGTTAATTTTTAATGATAAAGGTAAATTTTACTCCATAATATTTAGCCTAAACGTGTACGCCAAGATATTTTATAAGTTACAATTTCTTCAATGCTTTAGAAATTCGGGCGGAACATATACTTGTTGTAGAAATCGTTGATTACGCGAACAGCTTCCTCACCGGTTTCGACGATGCTAAACAGATTTAAATCTTCCTCTGAAATGAATGGATTTTCGCGGAGCAATTGTTCTTTTATCCACTCCACCAAACCTTTCCAGTACGACTTTCCTACCAGTACCACCGGAAAACGCGCAATTTTATTGGTTTGTATGAGTGTTATCGCTTCGAAAAATTCATCTAGTGTCCCGAATCCGCCCGGCATAATCACAAATCCTTGGGCGTATTTCATAAACATCACTTTGCGCACAAAGAAATAGTCGAAATTGATAATCTTGTCGCGGTCGATGTATCGATTTCCTTCTTGCTCATGCGGTAGAACAATGTTGAGTCCCACCGATTTACCACCACCACGGTGCGCGCCTTTATTACCGGCTTCCATTATACCCGGGCCACCACCTGTTATAATTCCATATCCTTCCAAGGTTAAACGGTACGCAATATCTTCCGCCAAAATGTAATATGGATCTTCGGGTTTACTGCGCGCCGATCCGAAAATCGAAACGCATGGACCAATTTTGCCTAATTTTTCAAAGCCTTCAACAAATTCGGCCATGATTTTAAATATCTGCCACGAATTGGTCGTTTTTATTTCGAACGCATCTTTCTCTTTGAATGCCTCAATAATTTTGTCTTCGTGTCCGCGCTTGTTCAGTTCTTCCATAATGTTCTTTCTTAAAAAATGAAATTAATAAATTCTAATTACCCTATGACCTATACATGCGAAATTCCTTGCAATTCGGCTTCAATAAATGCTGCAGTGTAACCTTTACCTGCTTTGACTACTTCTTCCGGGGTTCCCTCGGCCATTATCATTCCCCCGCGTTCGCCACCCTCGGGCCCAATATCAACAATGTAATCTGCCACTTTAATGATATCGAGGTTGTGTTCAATAACGACCACGGTATTGCCTTTATCGACCAATTTTTGCAAAACATCCAACAACATTCGGATGTCTTCAAAATGAAGTCCAGTGGTAGGTTCATCCAAAATGTAGAGCGTTTTTCCGGTGTCTTTTCGGCTCAGTTCGGTGGCTAGTTTTACGCGTTGTGCCTCGCCGCCCGAAAGGGTTGTTGATGCTTGCCCCAAGGCCACATATCCTAAACCTACCTCGTTCAGTGTTTTGATTTTGTGGCGAATGGTAGGAATGTTTTCGAAAAATTCAACAGCCTGTTCGATCGTCATGTTCAGCACATCGGCGATAGATTTTCCCCGGTACCGAACTTCGAGGGTTTCGCGGTTGTATCGTTTTCCCTGGCAGGCAGGACATTGAACATAAACATCGGGCAAGAAATTCATTTCAATTACCTGCATACCACCACCCGAACAGGTTTCGCAACGACCGCCTTTGACAGTGAAGCTAAAGCGCCCCGGTTTGTAACCACGAATGGCGGCTTCGGGCAGTGATGCAAAGAGCGATCTGATGTCTGAAAAAACGCCTGTGTAGGTAGCAGGATTGGACCGTGGTGTGCGGCCGAGTGGACTTTGATCGATATCGATGACCTTGTCGATGTGTTCTTTGCAATCAATACGTTTATATGCGAGCGGTTCTTTAAGCGACTGGTAGAAATGTTTACTCAGTGCAGGGT
>JBKCFX010000408.1:0-1661 GCA_046303595.1 Bacteroidia bacterium | reverse complement strand
GCCGAACCCGGATTAATCCATTGTGGCTGCTTTTCGGGACGAAGTACAACCGGACGACCTTGCTCATCCCACAAATGAACAGATACCTGTGCAATTGCGTTTTGCAGATCGATCTGGGCTTGATTCATCAGGTTACGGCGTTGCAATAAATTGCCAAAGGCTTCCACGGTATCGAGTGCCGACTGATTTCCGCTGCGGTACAATTCGCGGATTGCGTTGAAGCGAAATTCGGCACGCTTCAGCACTTCGTCGCTCAATTTTACTTGTTCGGCTGCAAAAAACCAATTCCAGTAATCAGATGTAGCTTTTGCTACCAATTTGCTCAGCACGGCCTGCTGATCGGCTTCGCTGGCACGAATATAAAGCTTTGCCTGCTGCAATGCATTGCGCCGTTCGTCGATAAATAAACCGTTTCCAAGTGGCAAGGTGTATCCGGCATAAATCAATCCTCCGTTGCCTGTTAATTGTTCGGGATTGAGGTATTTCCCTCCGCTCCGTTCGTATCCGCCCTTCAGTTCGCCAATCCAGAGCGGCACATTAAGCGTTGCATCGAGCGTATTCCAATATGTGTCGCCGCTGAATTCTTTTTCACTGAAATTGCTTTTCAATTTCGGATCGAACGAACCGCGGGTGGCGAGCAAATCGTAGCGCGCCTTATCGACCCATAACCCAGCTTGTTTCGAAAGCGGATGATGCATCAGCACCAATTGAATAAACTGACCGATTTCCAGCGTGCGGTTATCGTCTTGTGCAAACGTAGTAGTGCGCGCCAATAACAGAACCAGCAAAAAGGAAATCCGATAGTTCCCGCTCATTTTTTCGTGCTGCTTTTTGATTCCTGTGTTATATTGGGCGGAAAACCGTTGAGTTGCCGCCAGATTTCGAACCAAACCGGAACGTTTTCGAGCATAGCCCACGAATAAACACCGCTGCCAATTTTCAGCTGCTCGGGCCATGGCTCTTCTGCCGGGTCGGGACTAACCAACACGCGGAATAGGCCGTTATCGCTTTCTACCGCATCAATATTGCTAACAATTCCGCCGAAGGTTCCAACACTGGCACCGGGCCAACCACTAAATACAATGGCAGGCCAACCATCGAACTGCACGCGCACTTTGTTTCCCCGCTGGAGCAGAGGTAAATCCATTGCCCGGATATACATTTCGGCTGCCAGTTCGGGCTTTGCGGGCATAATTGTAACAACAGGATCGTTCTCCTTGAGGTTTTCACCAATTCCGGCGCGTACCGCTTTCACGATATATCCATCCTGCGGAGCACGAATTATGTAAAAACTGCTGCGCATCAGCATCGACGAATATTCGTTTTCGAGCTTTGCCAGATCGCCTTCGGCTTCGGCTACATACGCCAGCGTTGCATTGCGGTCGCTTTCGGCTTTGGCCGTTTTTTCCATGTAATCGGCACGAATGGCATTGAGCTCTATCTGTGCGTTGATGAGGCTGTTCTTGCTGTCGAGCAATTTGTTTTCCTGCGAAATAAGCTTGGCGGTCGACTGCTGAAATTTTTCCTGCCGTTTCTGGAATTCAATCAGCGAAATGAACCCTTTGTTAAACAATCCTTTCCCCAGATTGAGTTGCGTGTCGGCAATAGCAAACTGCACACGTTCTGATTCGAGGTCAATGGAATCGGAGCGCACTTTTAAT
>JBKCFX010000407.1:0-1264 GCA_046303595.1 Bacteroidia bacterium | reverse complement strand
CTGCCGGCGACCTGGTTTGCAGCAAGAGTTGCAGTGGATGTAGAGATTGATCACGATAAACGTTCGTTCAATGTGAATTTGCGCATTCGCCGCGATTCGTTAATCTGGATGTCGATTTCGCCTGCAATGGGAATCGAAGTTGCCCGCGTATTGATTTCGCCCGATTCGGTGAAGTTTATAAACCGCATCAATGGTACATATTTCAAGGGAGGCTTCGATTACATCAGCGATATGCTTCAGGCCGATTTGAACTTCAACATGGTGCAGTCGATACTTTTGGGGAATGCCTATTTACATTACAGTGTGGATAAATACATTCAGGACCGCGAAAACGGCGAATTGGTTTTAAGCACCTTTAAAAAGCGAAAAATAAAGCGCGAAAACGAAATGGAAATCCCCGAAATTCTTACCCAGGAAATCTGGTATTCTCCCGAAAAGCGAAAAGTAAGTCGCATGGAAATGAAAGACTATAGACCGGTTCGTAATTTTTCGGTTCGTTATCTGGCGTACGAAATGCTCGATAGTACCTTGGTGCCATCCAACATGCAAATCGATGCGCAGGCTAACAAGAGCCTCGTGGTTCAGCTCAGTTATTCGCGCATTGTTTTGAATAAAGAACAGAACGTATCGTTTAGCATTCCTGATGATTATGAACCGATGCGTTAAGTTTATTGTACTCTTTTTCCTGATTGGATTTCAGTTGCAGGGGCAAAATTCGAAGTCTGAACTTGAACGGAAAAAGAAAGCCTTACAGGAAGAAATTCGGGAAACGAATCGCTTAATTCTGGAGACGCGCAACAACAAAAAATCTTCTTTAACACAGTTGAAGGCGCTCAACGCAAAGCTCGCCAGCAGAATGAAACTCATCGGTACCATTCAAGGCGAGATTAACCAGTTAAATACTACAATTACCTCAAATGCGCAGCGCATCGGCGAATTGAATTCAGACCTCGGTCGTTTGAAAGAGACCTATGCGCGTTTGGTTAAGCGTGCTTATATGAATCGAAATCAACGCTCGGCCCTGTTGCTGGTTTTTTCGGCGCAAAGCATACAGCAAGCGTATAAGCGCTTGTATTATCTGAAAACCTATTCGACCTACCGGAAAAAGCAGGCAGCTTTGCTCGAGAGCACACGCAATGAACTCGATGGAAAACTGGTGGTTCTGAAAAAAGACCTCGATACCAAACAAGATTTATTGGGCTCCGAACAACAGGAAAAAACCGACCTGAATAAAGAAAAGAAGGAGCAGGAAAAAGCGCTGAAT
>JBKCFX010000406.1:0-2299 GCA_046303595.1 Bacteroidia bacterium | reverse complement strand
TCTTCGTTCATGGTTGCCGAACGCGTAGAAATCATCAGCCGTTCGTGGCGCGATGGCGAAGATGCCGCCCGTTGGGAATGCGATGGCAGCCCTGAATTTACGTTAGAAAAAGCCGAGCGCAGCGACCGCGGAACCGACATCATCCTGCACATTCACGAAGACTCGGCCGAGTTCTTGGAAAGTGCGCGTATTTCGTCGTTGCTCAATAAATACTGTAAATTTTTGCCGGTACCGGTTTGGTTCGAAGAAAAGCAAGTAAACAATGTTGAACCTGCTTGGACGCGCAAACCGGCCGACTTAACGCAGGAAGATTACGATAAGTTCTACGAAGAGCTTTATCCTTTTGCTGAGAAACCGCTTTTTCACATTCACCTGAATGTAGATTATCCGTTTAACCTTACGGGTATTTTGTATTTCCCCAAGTTGCAGCGCAATTTCGAGGTGCAGAAAAACAAAATCCAGCTGTACTGCAATCAGGTATTTGTGACCGATTCGGTAGAAGGCATCGTGCCCGATTTTCTTACCATGCTGCACGGCGTGCTCGATTCGCCCGACATTCCGCTGAACGTGTCGCGCTCGTATTTACAGAGCGATTCGAATGTGAAAAAAATCAGCAACCACATCACCAAAAAAGTAGCCGATAAGCTTGAGGAATTGTTCAAAAATAGCCGCGAGGAGTACCAAGGTAAGTGGGACGATATTAAAATGTTTATTCAATACGGTATGCTCAGCGACGATAAGTTCAACGAGCGTGCACCGAAGTTTAACCTGTTTAAAAATCTGAACGGCAAGTACTACACGGCCGAAGAGCTGCAGGAGCAATTAAAACCGGCGCAAACCGATAAAAACAATCAGTTGATTGTGCTGTACACATCGAACGAGAAGGAACAACATAGCTTTATCGAATCGGCTACATCGCGCGGCTATGAGGTAATGCTGATGGATTCGCCACTGGATGCGCACCTGATCAACATGCTCGAAGGCAAGTTGGAGAATACGCGTTTTGTTCGGGTAGATTCGGATACGGTGGATAAGCTCATCCAGAAAGACGAGCCGGTTGTTTCGAAGCTGAGCGATGAAGAGCAGGAAAACCTGAAAAAAGTACTCGAAGAAAAGGTGGCAAAAACCTACCACGTGCAGCTCGAAGCGTTGAGCGAAACCGATATGCCTTTTATGGTAACGCGCCCCGAATTTATGCGCAGGATGAAAGAAATGTCGGCATTGGGCGGAGGCAATCCGTTTATGAAAGACATGCCCGAGTCGCTGAATTTGGTGGTGAATACCAACCATCCGCTTGCCGGTCGCATTTTAAACGAGAAAGAAGCCGATAAGCAGGAGCATTTGGTGAAACAGGCTACCGATTTGGCCTTGCTGGCGCAGAATCTCTTAAAAGGAGAAGAGCTCACGCGCTTTATCAAGCGCAGTGTAGAATTTATTGATTAAATCGTAATCTACATTAAAAGCGATATAGCAGAAACACTGTTATATCGCTTTTTTTATGCAGTAAGCTTAAGCCTCCTTCAGAATCTTCAATTGGTCGTATAAACTTCCAATCTCTTCCTTCACCTTCCCAATTTTCCGTTCGATGTCGCGGCGCATTTCATCTGCTGCCTTCGATTTCGAATTGGCCAGAAATCCGATGTTGTTCTCAAGTGTCTGCAATTCGGTTTGCATTCGGCGGATTTTATCCTGCACCACGTTTTTCTGTTGAAAGAGTTTGTCTTTCCCTTCGGGCTTGCTGCTAAGGTTGCTCACCTGATTGCGGAAAACCTGACGGCGTGCTTCGGCATTTCCGCTTTTGATTTTCGCAAACTGCTTATCGATTGCAGCCCGGTAACGCTTGTTAATGCTGTCTTTTTCTTTCATCGGCACGTGACCAATTTCGATCCATTCGGCCTGAAATGCCTTGAGCGACTCGAAACTCGCATTCAAATCTTCGCCGCTCTCGAATGCTTCAATGCGGGCAAGCAAATCTTGTTTTTTACTCAGATTTTCGTCCTGCTCCGAATTCATCCCCGAGAAATGCTGATTTCGGTTTTCGTAGAACGTGTCGCATGCTTTGCGGAAGCGTTGCCACAATTTATCGCTGTGTTTCTTCGAAACCGGACCTGTTTTTTTCCACAATTCCTGCAACTCACGTAGCCGGTCGCCGGCCTTTTTCCACTCGTTGCTTTCTTTCAGCGCCTCGGCCTCCATGCACAAATCGACCTTCTGCTTGTAGTTTTGGTTTTGTGTATCGCGCAGGGATTTATAAAACTCTTCTTTGGAAGCATAGAAGGCATCGCGCGAACGCTTGAAT
>JBKCFX010000405.1:0-5506 GCA_046303595.1 Bacteroidia bacterium | reverse complement strand
CTTTTGAAGCATGTGTATGCACAATATCGGGTTTGAAGTCTTTGATTAATTGCACCATCTTTTTATACGCTTCGTAATCGCTACGCAAATCGATTTCCCGCTTCATCTCGGGAATAATGATGGGCTCAAGTCCTAAATTCTGTAGAATAAATTCGGAGCTATCTTCTGTATCGTCTTTCTCGCCACCAACAAGCAAAGTCTCAAATTCCGGCGGCATGTAACGCGACAAATAGGCCGCATTGTAAGTTGGACCTCCAAGATTAAATCGGTTAATTATCCTAAGTACTCTCGGCATCTACTCCTAAATTCGAGCAAAGGTAAAATTATTTCATCCATTGCCGATACCAATTTTGAAATACGATGAGTGCCCAGATTCGGGCTGTAGCATCGCCCGGATTGCCCGATTCAAGCTGCTTTCGTAAGGCCAAAATTCCTTCAACACGAAATAAACCTTGCCGGCTCACAAAATTCGCTTCCAACAATTCATCAAAAATCCACGATTTCAAATCAGACCTGAACCATCGCAATAAAGGTACTTCGAAGCCCTGCTTCGGTCGATTGTATAGTTCGGAGGGCAAGATTTCACGAAATGCATCCTGCACGATGCGCTTCCTCCCCAAACCCGAAATTTTGTATTCGGCAGGCAAACCCGCCGCAAAATCAACAACGTCATAGTCTAAAAACGGACTACGTACTTCTAGGCTGTTTGCCATCGACATCAAATCGACTTTTACCAGCATATCGCCCGGCAATACCAGGTGCATGTCGTTGAGCAGCATTTCGTTCATATCGCCCGTTCGACCAATAAATCGAGTTAGGTGTTTTTTGCGATTATTTTCTTCCTGCGCGTTTGACGAAAATGCCGAAACTGATTTCAAATATGCTTCATCGGCATAGCCGCACCAATTCCAATAGCGTTCAGAAGCCTCAGTTTTTAATCCTTTGCTGAATTTTCTCAATTTGCGGATAATGTTCCCGCTTGCCGAATTGCGAGAGGCCGGAAGTGTATCCCAAATTGGCCCCAATAATCCAACCATCGATGCTTTTATACCACCATTGCGCAAAGTCCATTCGCCCTCGTGTTTGCGGTAGCCACCAAACAACTCGTCGGCACCATCGCCCGAAAGCGCTACCGTTGCATGTTTGCGGGTTTCCTCGCATAAAATATTCACCGCCAGTGCCGATGAATCTGCAAACGGTTCGTCGATATACTCCAACATGCCGTGCAAATGGTCGAATAAATCTTTGTTCCGCAGCGAAAAAACCGTGTGGTTGGTGCCAAATTTATTCGCTACCAATTGGGCATAGCGCGTTTCGTCGAACAGCGGTTCATCGGCATAGCCAATCGAAAAGGTGTTTAGGTTTTTCGTATGTCGCGATGCAAGCGCCGTGACCACCGATGAATCGATACCACCCGACAGAAAACTTCCAAGTGGAACGTCTGAAATCATGCGGAGTTCAACAGCGCGTTCCATCTTTTCGCGCAGTGTTTTTTGTGCTTCAAAATAGGTTGGAACAGGTTGTGAAATTTTCTCCGGCATCGCATACCAGCGTTCGGTTCGAACAACATTGCCCGAAATTTCCATAAAATGGCCGGGTTCGAGTTTCTGAACCTGCTCGAAAATACTATGTGGTGCAGGTATGTAATTCAAATGCAGGTAATGAAGTAGCGAAGTGTGATCGAGTGTCTTTTCGAACGAATAAGCCAGCAATGACTTCATTTCGGAGGCGAAGCACAATCCGTCAGCGTCCTGCATCCAAATCAGAGGCTTCTCGCCATATCGGTCGCGCGCAATAATAATTTTACCTGTATCGCGGTCGTAAAAGGCAAAGGCAAAAAATCCGTTGATTTTCGAAATGCAGGCATGTCCTTCGCGAATAAGCAGATGCAATAAAACTTCCGTATCGCTTTCAGACCGAAACCGAATTCCTGCTGCTTCCAATTGCTGCCGGTAGGGTTTGAAATTGAAGAATTCGCCGTTGAAAACCAACGTGTAGCGTCCACTATCGTCGCTGAAAGGCTGTGCACCGTTTGTGGATGTATCGATTATGGAAAGCCTGGCGTGACCCAACGCGACATGGTTGTGACGAAAAACGCCGTTCCCATCGGGACCGCGTTGCTTCATTTTTTGAACCGAAAGCTCTACCTGATCGAGTCGTTTCAGACCCGCATCACGAAAGGCAATGCATCCGGTTATCCCGCACATGTTTTAGTGTTAGAGGTGAATAACCTCCCCGTATGCGGCAGCGGCGGCTTCCATCACAGCTTCAGACATGGTCGGATGCGGGTGCACCGTTTTGATAATTTCATGCCCCGTTGTTTCGAGTTTACGCGCTGCAACAGCTTCTGCAATCATCTCGGTTACATTAGCCCCAATCATATGGCAACCTAGCCATTCGCCGTATTTGGCATCGAAGATAACTTTCACAAAGCCATCTTTTGCACCTGCTGCCGATGCCTTACCCGATGCTGAAAATGGGAATTTGCCCACTTTAATTTCGTATCCGGCTTCCTTTGCTGCTTTTTCGGTCATCCCTACCGAAGCAATTTCGGGACTGCAATAGGTGCATCCCGGAATATTTCCGTAGTTCAATGGTTCGGGGTGATGACCAGCGATTTTTTCAACGCAGATAATTCCTTCTGCCGAAGCAACGTGAGCCAATGCCGGACCAGGAACAACATCGCCGATGGCATAAATACCCGGTACATTCGTCTGATAATAGGCATCAACGAGGATTTTGCCTTTGTCGGTTTTAATACCAAGTGCTTCAAGTCCGATGTTTTCGATATTTGCTACTACACCGGCCGCTGATAAAACGGTATCGCATTCGAGTACTTGTTCTCCTTTGGCTGTTTTAATTTTAACCTTCAGCGTTGCACCGCTCGAATCAACAGACTCAACACTTGCGTTGGTCATGATTTCGATGCCCGCTTTTTTGAACGAGCGTTCGAGCTGCTTGCTCACTTCTTCGTCTTCTACAGGAACGATGTTCGGCATAAATTCAACAATGGTAACCTTCGTTCCGATGGTGTTATAAAAATATGCGAACTCAACTCCAATTGCTCCAGAACCCACAACAACCATCGATTTTGGTTGGTTGGGCAAGGTCATGGCTTCGCGGTAACCAATTATACGTTTGCCATCTTGTTTCAAATTGGGCAATTCGCGGCTACGTGCACCGGTAGCAATAATTATATTTTTCGCAGCGTAGCTCGTCGATTTACCGTCGGCAGCCTTAACTTCTACTTTTTTGTCGCGCGTGAGTTGAGCGTTACCGAAGATTACATCAACCTTGTTTTTCTTCAGCAAGAACTGAATTCCTTTACTCATCCCATCTGCAACACCGCGGCTACGTTTTACCATGCCTCCGAAATCGGCCTCGGCGCCTTGAACCTTAATGCCGTAATCGGCAGCGTGACTAAGGTATTCGAATACATTTGCACTTTTGAGTAAGGCTTTGGTTGGGATACATCCCCAGTTGAGGCAGATTCCGCCCAGTTCTTCGCGTTCAACAACGGCTACTTTCAATCCGAGTTGTGCTGCACGAATAGCGGCCACATATCCACCCGGGCCGGTTCCAATAACGATTAGGTCGTAATTCATAGGTTCTTTTGCTGATTGCGATGCGAAAATAGGTAAAAAATCATGATGCGTTAGCAGCTTCAACCGCTTCTCGGCCTGCGTAGAATTTCCGAGCTTTTACATTGTAGTGATTGCCTTTTGCCATAACATGAACCACCAGATGTTCGATCGATATGGGCTGCCCATCACTGATGTCGGCGATATTTGAATGGCGTATGGAATGTCCGTCGAAGATAATCACCAAGCCCGAACCGATTGCTTCGAGTTCGTTCCCATTTTTTACCAAAACTCCGGTATCCTCACCAAGTCCAATCCCGATGCAGCCCGGATTGGCAGAAACAGCTTGTGCAAGACGGCCAAATCGACCACGTTTCACGAAATGCGAATCGATGATTACATCTTTCATAAATGCAAGTCCAGTCGTGATTTTTACTTTGCCTTTCAGGAAAGATTCATCACTTGGGCCTTCGTATATCATGGTGTTCGACATGGCCATGGCGCCTGCAGATGTTCCTGCGATAATGAAATGCTCGTTTTCGTAGCGTTGTAGAATCAGTTTGAAAATATCGGTTCCTCCAAAAATGGTGGTAAGGCGCATTTGATTTCCGCCGGTAAACATTACGCCATCGGCTTTTGCGATACGTTCGTAATAGTCGGGATTGAGCGTGTCTTCGCGGTTGCGGATATGAATTACATCTACATTGGTGCATCCCAAGCGATTAAAGGCATCAACATAATTATTTCCTACTTCTTCCGGAATTTCTGAGGCCGTCGTAATCACCTCAACGCGGCTATCGCTCCCTTTCATTTCTGAGAGGATGCGCTTCAGGATGCCATCTTCGAAGAAGGCAAGGTTCGAGGGTGTATTGTAACTCGGTTCGGCAGCAGTGCCTTTGTCGACATTGCCTCCGATAGAAATTAGAATTCCTTTTGGTGTATGCATGGTATGCTAAAAATGCAAAGGTAGGTTTTGAATTATCCCTGATGCACGGAAGCAAGATTCAATTTCAACATAGTTTTAACAATGAAGAATTGAACTTGCTGGCGGTAAACCACCAAAATTTAGTGATGAATATTACGAGGTTTATGATTGATTTGGTGGATTCCTCAAATGCAAGGCGTTTGCATGACGGCAAGGTCTTCGTGCAACTTAGGGATGGGAGACACGTGTCCCCGCCCTGCTGAAAGTTCCGAAAAAGCTGCTCACATTCAAAGCGCCTTTTTTGAACGCAGATACGAACAGGCGTGTTCATAAAATTTATCCGTTTTGCGATTTTGAAACGACTAATACCTCGATCGGGTTGTAACTTGAACTCGGGGAGGAGGAGTGGCGGACCCCAAAAGGATTGCTCACAAGTAGCAGATTTTCAACGAAAAAAAGATTTTTATTTTGGGCGCCGACCGCGCTTTTCGGTACAAGTCCGCACCCGAACTGCTTCGCTTCGGGTTTGCGGGCTTTCCCCTGCAATCGCTGGCGCTTACGGTAACATGCACAAATTTGCCTTCGGTAGTAAATTCCGCAAATAACATTCGAGCTCCTGACCGAAATCATGAGCTCGAATGTGTCAATGTACTCATCATTCAACGAAAATTGTTCAGCTCAAATTTAATGCTGCACCACAATCTTCATTGTTGTTTGATGGTTTGCCGATTGCGCCTTCAGAATGTAAATGCCATTGGTAAGCCCATCAACCGGAATTGAGCCAGATGATGCGGTGCTTGTTTGCGAAAACACTTCGTTCCCCGCCAGCGAATAAAGCGAAAGTGTTACCGGTTCGCCCTGCGTTTCGAGAGTGTAGTTCAATTCGTTTACCGCCGGAACGGGGTGGGCGGTAAGGATTGAAGATCCTGCCTTTGGATTATTTTTTATACTTAATACATAATCCAAATAGCCAATGTGCCCCAATGTGTCGGTAAAAAGG
>JBKCFX010000404.1:0-8819 GCA_046303595.1 Bacteroidia bacterium | reverse complement strand
AAATAATTCGTTTAATATTCATGGGTTTGGAGGCACGCAATCTGCAGGCGGGGCTCCGGCATCGAATACCATTTGCGGCAATCCGGTTTCGGGGCTCGCGGGCGATGGTCAACAGGGAGGAAATGGCGCTACCGATTTGGGTGGCAGCAACGACCGCACAGGTGGTGGCGGTGGAGGAAGCGGCTATTTTGGCGGTGGTGGTGGCAGTAGCCACGATGGATGCTTTGGCGTAGGCAGTGGCGGCGGCGGTGGTAGTGGCTTTGTGTGTAATACCTGCCCGGGGTTGACCGGATTTACCGTAACCGCAGGTTTTTTTGGTTTGCCGGCAAATGCCGACGATCCTGAGTTGTTATCGTATCCCGGAACTGCTGCGGGCATAAATAATCAGAATGGTGGTGGCGGTTTGGTTCTTATTTGTACCATTTCGGGTTGCCTCCCAACAACAGACAGTATTGCAGTTACGGCTTGCGAGAGTTATACCACTCCCAATGGAGCTCAATTAAGCCAAAGCGGCTTGTATAGTTTTACGCTAACGTCGGCTAACGGTTGCGACAGCATTATAGTACTTGATTTGACCATTTCCAATACCGTTGTTAAAGACACGCTGGTTGTTAGCAGCTGTAACCGTTATAGCGCACCTTGGGGCGATGTGTACACCGAAACGGGAATTTACTCTGATACACTTATTTTGCCCAATGATTGCGATAGCGTACTAACCATAGACCTCACGATTTTTGATGGGCCTCAGTTGAGCATAGCAGCCGACAATATTCTTAACCCCGGAGAACTGACGCTCGTTGCCGGCGACTCGCTGCAACTCAATGCGAATGGAGCGGTAACATATTCCTGGTCGCCCGATTCCGGATTGAGCTGCACCAATTGCCCCAATCCATGGGCAAGTCCTACACAAACTACGTTGTACACCGTTACAGGTCTTGATTCGTCGGGTTGCATCGACACTGCACAGGTAAAGGTAATTGTTGACATCCGCTGCAACGAATTGTTCATACCGAGCATCTTCTCGCCCAATGCCAAAGGGCCTGAAGCCAACGAAACCCTTTGTTTGTTTAGCAATTGTGTAGATCAGTTGAAATTTGTTATCCACAACCGCTGGGGACAAAAAGTATTTGAAACCGAAGACATCAATAGCTGCTGGGACGGTACTTTTAACGGGCAAGAGGTGCAAAGCGGGGTGTATGCTTACAATTTGTATTTGCGCCAGCTCGACGGTAAGGTGATAAATAAAACAGGAACCATTTCATTGGTTAAATAACGAACAATATGAATAAAATGAGGAAAGTGGTATGATGCGAAGAAAGATGTTTTTAATGAGCTTAGGTATGATAACCTTGCTCTTTTTAGGTGGGATTAATGGTTACGGCCAATTGCAAAATAACAATTGGACCTTTGGAAATGGCTGCAGGGTAAACTTTAACGGCCCCACGCCCAACGGCGCGCTCAATTCGTTTTTGTTCAGTGGCGAGCAATGTGCTTCGGTTTCTAATCCCGAAACAGGCAGTTTGCTGTTTTATTCAGATGGCCTCACCGTGTGGGGACCAACCAACCAGCCGATGCCCAACGGAACCGGACTTATTGGAGGGCTTTTCAAGTCGTCGTGTCAGGGCCCGGTGATTGTTCCCTTTCCGGAGAATCCGAATAAATATTTCATTTTTACCATCGATGAACTGGAGTTTGATGCGTATACCGGTTTGCATTATTCGGTGGTGGATATAACCCTCAATGGCGGACTGGGTGATGTGGAGGTAGCCAATAAAAACATATTGTTAACCCCGGATTCGCTCACCGAAAAAATAACCGTTATCCGTAGCGAGGCCATTCGCGGCTATTGGGTGATTGCACATCGCATCAATAGCAACGAATTTCTGGCTTATAAGGTCACAGGCTGCGAGGTGAGTTCAACGCCGGTAGTAAGTGCCGTAGGTTCTCCGCTCATCATTCCATTCAATGATCTCAACAACCGATTTGCCGGTTATGGTTCAATGAAAGCCAATCCAGCAGGAACCCGCCTGGGGATGCCAATTGATGGTACAACCAAGATCGAGTTTTTTGATTTCGATTTAAGTACGGGGGTGTTGTCTAATCCAATTTCGGTAGAGGTTACCGATAATACGGTTAATCCGACTCCTGCTTTACCCATCCGTAAATACGGATGCAGCTTTTCGCCCGATGGCAGCAAGTTTTATTTTTCCAATACCATTTCGGTGTATCAGCTCGATTTGAGTGTTTATGATTCTGCATCAATTGCTGCGTCAAACAGCTTAATTGGCACACCCGCCAATGCTGATCCAACCTTTCAGATTGAACAAGGGCCAAATGGTAAATTGTATGTGGCAGTTGCAGGCAATTCCCTAGCAGCCATCAATTTCCCGAATAACGCAGGCCTTACCTGTGGCTATGTTGACGATGCCATTTCGTTAAATGGTTTGTGTTTGCTAGGACTTCCGGCTCGTGTTCCCGATCGTAATTTTTTGCCGCCTCCCATCAGCCTCGACTACGATTGCCTCACGCTCGAAGTGAATGCCTCGGTGCTTGGCGTTTCTGATCAAACAGTAAGCTGGAATTTTGGAGTGCCCAATGGTGCTCAATTGGGTAATCCGGTATCGTTTACCTATGCCGATTCGGGCTCGGTAACCATAACGGCCTCTTTAAACAGTGCATGTTTTTCATTTTTGAGCGATACATCCATTGTAATAGAAGATTGTTCGTGCTTAACAGAAATACAGCAAGAGGCAAGCACACTTAATTTAGGCGACACCCTGCAACTGAATGCCAGTGGCGCCGAAACTTATTCATGGACGCCGCCGCAGGGCTTGAGCTGCACCGACTGTTCAGATCCGTTGGCATCGCCCACAGAAACTACCACTTACATTGTAACAGGGAGCAATGCCAGCGGCTGTGTTTCGTCGGATACCATTACCCTAACGGTAGATACAGAAATCGATATTGAATGCAACGAATTTTTCATTCCCACCATCTTCTCGCCCAACGGAAAAGGTCCCCAAGCCAACGAAACCCTTTGTTTGTTTAGCAATTGTGTGGATCAGATGAAATTTGTAATCCATAACCGCTGGGGGCAAAAGGTATTTGAAACCGAAGATATTGGTCGTTGCTGGGACGGCACTTTTAAAGGTGTTGAAGCGGCAACCGGGGTGTATGCCTATAATTTGTATTTGAAGCAATTGGATGGAACGGTGGTAAATAAAGTGGGGACGGTGGTTTTGGCGAAATAAGCAGCGATGAAACGTAATTGTTGAGATAGGATGTTTCCGGCTTGGGGTTGGAGAAATTTGTAAATCCGAAAATGAACATGCGGATTGTGCTATTTGTTTGCCGCGGTTTTAACTTAGGCCACGGTTTCAACCGTGGCAAACAAAAATCGCGCTCAACATGAAAACCGTTTTAACGGTTTTTATTGCGGGTTTCGCATTAAAACGATGAATTTAAAATGGTTAAAACCATTTCTGTAAAACCAACATTCTCATAAGCCCATGGGCAAAAATGCGTAACAATCAATGCTCAACAATGGGTTCTATTAAACAACAAAGAGCAAAAATGGACAATTAAAATAATTTATACATCAAAAACGAAATTGGAATTTGCATCAACAACCACATGCGAAAAATGATGCATACAAACGCCCGTGGCGCCCCAAAAATTGAAATTCAATTTTACTGCGTGCGAAATAGCTTTGCGGCAATGCAATTGAATATATTTACGCAGTATATTCGATGATCGAAGCCTTGCATGAACCAAACCCTCTACACCGACACCGATAAGAATGCCATTCGGTTTTCGCGTTTTAACAAGCTCGAGAGCGATTGTCCGTTTACGGGATTGGGCGTTAAATACGTAGCTTCGGGCGAGGAGGTGTATTTTGCCAACAACAAAAAATATACGGTTAAGGTTGGCGAATATATTATTGGAAATGAGTTTACCAAATCGCTTGTGCAGATTAACAGCAACGAATCGGTACAAGGACTTTGCATTGATATTTCGGCTGAAATTATTTCGGAGGTTGCCGAATTTCATGATATGAATGGTTCTGAACTGAAAGAATTTTTGCTGTCGGACCAGTTTTTTGTTAACCGTTACAACGTTAAAAATACCAGCCTGGGCTATTCGCTTTACGAAATAAATCGAAAAATAAAGTCAGGAACATTTGCCAACGATTTACAGCAAAACGAGTTGTTTTATAGCCTGGCCGAATCCATCATCGCCGATCAGCGTTTTGTGTTTGACCATCTCGGCAAGATGGCTTTTAAAACAGAGCAAA
Source organism: Bacteroidia bacterium (assembly GCA_046303595.1). Classification (GTDB taxonomy): domain Bacteria; phylum Bacteroidota; class Bacteroidia; order M30B66; family M30B66; genus CAMCXT01. The sequence continues at coordinate 4,525 of JBKCFX010000404.1, read as the reverse complement.
CCAACGAAGCAGTTTTTAGATCCATTTTGGAAGCCAAAAGCTTTATGGATATGAATTTTAACGAGAATCTTTCGCTCGATAAGCTTTGCGCACAAATTGGCATTTCGAAATACCATTTTATTCGTGTTTTTAAGAATGTATTTGGGATTTCGCCCTATCATTATCAAAAGCTAAAAAGGCTGGAGCATGGACGTTTCGAATTGCTGAACGGCCATTCAATTTTCGATACGGCGCTGCGCTGTGGCTTTGCCGATGTGCCCGCTTTTTCGAAGGCATTTAAACAAGCATTTGGGCAAAGTCCGGGTACGTTGCAAAAAAGCAATTTTTGACAAGTCGCATTTACCGCGAGTGATTTTATTTGTCGAAAAAAATTACGATGCGATTTCTGTACCTTTTAATTTCTCTGGTTTTAAGCCTTCATCTTTCAGCACAACTGCCCCGAAAAGCCTCATTTGGTGCCCGAATTGACTATATAGATTCTATTGCATCGCCGGGATGCAGAGTAATAGAAGTAATGCGTGGAACCAGCGTAGCGCTGAAATTGAAAAAGGACGATATCATCCTTAAAATTGGAGATAAGTCTTTCAAATCTGCCGATGAATTTATTGCCGAATTTCTGAAGTACGAACCCGGGCAAGAACTTTCGTTAACCGTGCTTCGCGGCAAAAAGAAGGTGACCCTCAAAGCCAAGGCTGTGGCGCGGCCTTACGAAACCGACGACAATGCCACAGTTATTTATGACGAGGCTAATTACAAAGGCGGACAATTGCGGGTAATCATCAACAAGCCGTTTAAAGAAAATAAAATGCCCGCCATGTTGTTCATTCCGGGCTATACCTGCAGCAGCATCGACGAATTAAAAAACGATCATCCCTACAAGCGAATAGTTGATGCCTATGTGGACGCCGGGTATGTTACGCTTCGTATTGAGAAAAGCGGATTGGGCGACAGCAAAAACACCCCCGCATGTGGGGATTGTGACTTGCTAGATGAAATCGAAAATTTTGAGGTAGGATTAAAAAAACTGAAGAGCTTGCCGTACGTTGATACCAACCAAATTATCATAGTTGGGCATTCGATGGGAGGAATAATTGCGCCGGCAATTAGTGCCAAAAATAAAGTTGCCGGAGTTATTGTTTATGGAACAACGGCGAAATCGTGGTTCGAATACCAAATCGAAATGTACCGTGTGCAAAATGCCTTGGCAGGCATGAATCCGATTGAGGTGGAACAATCGGTAATTGAACAATACGATTTGAACTACCGCTATTTCGTTAAAAAAGAGAAACTTGAAGAGATGGCCAAAAATCCTGCAGCCGACAGTGTATTGCGCAGCGTTTGGGGCTACGACGGAAAAGGGAAAATTTTTGATCGTAACGCTGAATATTGGCGGCAAATACAGGATTATCCGCACCTCGAAAATTGGAAAAACACAAAAGCTAAAGTGTTGGTACAGTATGGAGAGTCGGATTTTCAGGCTTTTTCGCGGGCCGACCACCAGCAAATTGTGAATACGGTGAATTATTTCAACCCCGGTAATGCCATGTTGATAAGCTACCCATTAACCGATCATTATTTTGCCCAATCGGGAACCATGCAGGAAGCGTATGATAAATTTGTGAATGGAAAAATTCAGCAGTTGTTTGATGAATACAATCCCGAAGTGGGGGCATCGGCGGTAAGATGGAGCAACGAGGTTATTTACGGCAAGAAATCATCCGGCGAAATGCCCAACAGTTGGCGCAAACTCAAAACCGATGCATACCCCGGAAAGCAGGACGATATTTGTTTTATTAACGAAACACAAGGCTGGTATGTAAACGGATACGGCAGCATTTACCACACGCAAAATGGAGGCGAAACCTGGGAAAAACAACTGGAGAAAAAAGGCACATTTTTTCGATGCATTGCCTTTGTGGATAGCCTTCGTGGTTTTGCAGGTACGGTTGGAACCGATTATTTCCCCAATGTGAGCGACACCATACCGCTGTATGGAACCACAGACGGAGGCAAAACCTGGAATCCGGTTTCGTATAAAGGGCCGTATGTGAAAGGACTTTGTGCCATAGATGTGGTGAAAGAACCCTTTATCAAACATGGAAAAACGGCGTACAAGGTTCATCTCTTTGGGGTGGGTAGGGTAGGCAGTCCGGCAAACTGCATAATTTCGCACGATGGCGGATTAAGCTGGGAGTCGAAAAGCATGAATGGCGATTGCAAAATGCTGTTCGACATTAAAATGTTCGATAAAAACAATGGAATCGTTTGCGCGGCATCGCACGAAGACATCGAAAAATCGAATGCACTCATTTTAAAAACGAGCGATGGCGGTAAAACCTGGAAGAACGTATACCAATCAAACCGTCCGTTTGAAACGACCTGGAAAGTTTCTTTTACGAGCGAAAAAGTGGGCTATGTAACCATTCAATCCTACAATCCTGATACAACGGTGCGCAAGCAGCGGGTGGCAAAAACTACCGATGGCGGCAATACCTGGCAGGAAATAGATTTGGTAGAGGATGCAGCGGCACGCGAATTTGGAATTGGCTTTTTGGATGAGAACCATGGCTTTGTGGGCACCATGAATTCTGGCTACGAAACCAAAGATGGCGGTCAAACGTGGGCGGCGGTTGATATGGGGAAAGCATGCAATAAAATCAGAATTTACACCGGAGAAAATGGTAAAAAGTACGGTTATGCCATTGGAGTGGATGTGCTTAAGGCCAGATTTTAGGTGTTTATGCTGCGTTTAGAAAAATACACCGGGCTGTAACATTTGGGTAAGTTAGGCCTCTTAATGGGTGGCATACAATAAATGCCCTTAACCGCACACCAAAAATCAATATTATGATAGACCTCGAAAAATATTCCGAAGAGAAGTTAACCATCAATTTGTTATGGGCCAATGCGGTAGGTTTTCTTTTTATAGTTCCCATTTTGCTTGTATTTGGCTTGCCGTATTATCTCCTCTGGAACCATACTATCGATTGGGATAATATTCGCATTCTCGACGGCTTGTTGCCCGAAAGTATCGAAAACAGGAGGTTGGCTGCTGTTGTACTTGTTTTAATCGGAATTGCTATTCATGAACTTATTCACGGAATTACGTGGGCACAGTTTGCCACAAAGGGCATGCAATCAATGAAATTCGGCGTATTGTGGAGGAAACTAACACCTTATTGCCATTGCAAAGAGCCACTAAAGGTTAGGCATTATATTGTAGGAGCTCTAATGCCAGCCGTAATTCTTGGTTTTATTCCGGCACTGGCAGGCATTATTACCGGATTAATGGGATTATTATCGTTTGGAATGTTTTTTACCCTGACCTCGGTAGGTGATTTTTTGATTATCTACACCTTACGTCGTGAAAAGGCCGACGATTATGTTCAAGATCATCCTTCGGAGGCGGGGTGTTACGTTTACAGAGCCAATAACAATTAAGGGCCTGCAATTTTATCATCACTTAAAATATCTTTCATCACCTAATTGATTTCAAAATGATTTTACGCATCGAAAACCTCAATAAGCAATATGCCAACGGCGTGCATGCTTTGAATAATATATCACTCAGCATTGAGCGGGGCATGTTTGGATTGCTGGGGCCAAACGGAGCAGGAAAATCTTCGTTAATGCGCACCTTGGCAACGCTGCAGGATGCCGATGCCGGAACTGCATTTCTCGACGAAATCGATATTTTAAAACAAAAAGATGAGGTGCGTAAAGTACTCGGTTATTTGCCGCAGGAATTTGGGGTTTATCCCCGAACGTCTGCAAGCGATCTTCTTACGCATTTGGCCGTTTTAAAAGGATTTACTAATGCCTTGGAGCGTAAAAATATGGTCGATTTTCTGCTGCAGAAAGTAAATCTCTACGAACATCGCAAAAAAGCGGTGAGCAGTTTCTCGGGCGGTATGCGTCAGCGATTTGGCATTGCGCAGTGTTTAATCGGAAACCCAAAACTTATTATTGTAGATGAACCTACGGCAGGCCTCGATCCGGGCGAACGAAATAGGTTTTACAATATTCTAAGTGAAATTGGCGAAAATGTAATTGTAATTCTCTCCACACACATTGTTCAGGATGTGCGCGAATTATGCACTTCTATGGCCATTATGGATAAAGGCAAGGTGCTTTTTTCGGGAAATACCGATGATGCACTTGCTCAAATAAAAGGCAAGGTGTGGGAAAAACGCATCGAAAAAGCGGAGCTTGAGCATCTGCAACACGACCAAAAGGTAATTTCAACAAAGCTGGTAGGAGGTAAGCCCCTGGTACACATTTTCGCACACGAAAATCCGGGCAATGGCTTCGCAGCGGCCGAAGAAAATCTGGAAGATGTGTTCTTTTCGAAATTGAATGAATTGATATAATATTCAGATTATGTGGAAATTTATTAAACACGAATGCACGTACTGGCTTGGCAGTCCTATGCTCTGGATATTTCTGGGTATAAATACCCTGCTCATTTTGGGGGCAGTATCGTCAGACACCATCACCATTGGCGGAGGCGTGGGCAGTGTATTGA
>JBKCFX010000403.1:0-9057 GCA_046303595.1 Bacteroidia bacterium | reverse complement strand
ACACACAAATTACCGGAGCCGCAGGATCAAAACTAAGGCTCAATGGTACATTGGTGCAATCCATGGCTGGTGATGGCGATGCAACAATTCAAAACCTAACCCTCGACAATACAGGCGGATCGGTAGGTTCAACGCAAGTAGCCATGCTCTCTGACTTCACCATCGAAAACCAACTCGAACTGGTGAGCAATCGCGTATTTTCGATTGAAAATAACAGGTTAACGCTTCCGCTATCAGCTACCATCGTGGCTACATCGGGTGCGTTTTCGGCAACGAAATTTATTCGTACCAATGGATTCCTTTCCGATCGAGGCATCAGCAAAACTTTTGGAACAGGTGCAACATCGTTCGTATTTCCATTCGGAACCCCAGGTAATTATACTCCGGCAACACTAACTTTTGGTTCAGCACCAAGCACTTGGGGAACATTGGATATTCGTCCGGTGGCAGCCCGCCAATTGTATGTTACCGATCCGAATTGCTTCGAATTATACTGGCGAATTAACTCAACCGGGTTCAGCGGAATTCCCGCCAATTCGCTCAATTTCACCTTCAATTATGGAAATCTGCCCGACAATACAACGTATATTCCGGCATACTATAATTTCCAAACCATTGCCTATACCACGATCAACAACGTAAATGCTGTTGATGAAAGTACCAACAATATTTCGTTCAGCAGTTTCAGTAATCTCAATGGCGACTTTACCGCCGGAAATCCAGCTGCATTTGGCATTGTAACGCCATATTACAGTCGTGCCAATGGTTCATGGAACACGCCTACTACTTGGTCGAACGATATTGTGAACACCCACAACGGGGTGCCTTCGGCCAGCATACCATCGGGCAATTCGCCGGTGTTTATTGGTAATGGAACCACAGCATTTCACACCATTACCGTTCCCAATAACAACACCATTTCGGGTTCGTTGATAGTGGATGCAGGGTCAACCCTTGATTTGGGAACAACTACCGGAAATAATTTTGGTGCGCTTCCTTATGCTACCGCGGGTGGAGCCGGAAAAGTGCGCATTGCATCTACCGCTGCTACGGCAGAATTCCCTGCCGGCGACTTTGGATTGTTCTTCACGCAAACCGGGGGCACCACCGAATACTATACAACAACGGGTAGCTTTACCTTACCCAATGTTACAGCGGCACCTACATCTATGAACATCAATACCTATCGCAATTTGATGCTCAGTCCAACAGGTTCTAATGCCATAACATTAGCAGATCGCGATTTAACCATTTTTGAAGACCTAAATATCAGCGGAAATGCATCTACTGCTCTTGTAAATCTCAATTCAACGGCATCACGTATCTTGACTGTTAACGGAAACCTAAATGTTAACGGAGGTAAATTAATGCTACCCGAAACATTTGCACAGGAAATTATAATTAATGGAAATTTATCTGTTGCATCGGGTGCCGAAATCAATTCGGGAGCAAGCGGTTCGCTTGTGCACGCCATCAAGCTTTATGGAAACGTAACCAACAACGGAACGCTAGAACTGAACAGCGGTAGCGATGCAAGTCTGCAAATGCTCGGAAATAACGCAGCCAACATAACCGGAACCAACGCATCGGCATTAACCGATTTGTATTCGCTCATTATCAACAAAGGCAATAACCAGTCGCTTATGGTTGATTGCAATGTGGCTGGAACCTTTGATGCGCTTGAGAACAATTGGCTCAATCTCCAAAACGGAACCTTCCGTTTCTCGAAAGGAAGTTCAATTACATTGAATTCGGCCGCCAATAGCAGCTTCCTTATTCCTGAAACTGCACGTTTAAGCGTGAATCATCCTTCGGCGGTGGTAAATGCGGGAATGAGCAATACCGGCGGCTCAGATTTAATTGTTGCCGGCGAATTAGAAATCATTGATGGAACCGTGAATGTAGGCGACGCTTCAAACAACCAGCACAACGACCTCGAATATGCCAGTACTGGAGCACCATCCATCAAAATTCAAAACAATGGAGTATTGAACGTTAACGGACAGGTTCGTCGCAGCGTATTTTCGGTAATCGGCTCGTTGCGTTACCAGCAAAGTGGAAACAGCACAGTATTGGTACGCGGTAAAAATCCGGATGCTGCGGGCAGCTTTAATTCGTTCCGTGCAAAATTCGAAATTCTTAATCCGGGCTCCGACTTTGCAATGAGCAGTAACTCGTTATTGATTATTGATCGCGCCGGATTAGCCAATGCAGCCGGTGCCTTTGGTGATATTTACCTAACGCCTGAAACCAGCACCATATCGGGCGGTGAGATTCGTGTAGGCACATCCAATACGGCGTCGGCTACCATATTTAACATGACCAGCACTGCACCATTTTGGAATTTAACGGTGGACGGTACGATTACGTCAAAAACACTCAATAACAACACCAATGCAAGCACCATTTTGAATAATTTAACCATTGGTGGAAATTCAATTTTCAGAGCCAACGGATTGAGTATTTCAATTGGTGGCTCGTTGATTAACCAAAACACCAATGCAACGGCAGCAATTAATACAGGAGGATACCAAGCAGGTAGCCTAACACAGACTACCTTCCTCAATGGATTGGGTGGAAATCAAACCATCACTGGTGTTGCAGGCAATCTTACCAACTTTGCCAATCTGGTAGTTCAAAATACCGCACCTGCGGGAAGCATTAACTTAACTGCAGGTCTTACCAATGTGCGTGTTAACGGAGCATTGACCTTGCAAAGTGGTGATGTGGCGTTGGCCACTAACCTAATGACGGTTACCGGAAATGTGAGCAACGATGTAAATGTGAGTAGTGATGCTACCGGTTTCTTTGTAATGGGAGGAACCGCATCACAGCTGCTTGGCGGATCGGGAACCGGCAGCTTCCAGAATTTCAGAATGGCCAATGCCGCCGGTGTTGAGGCAACATCTGCATTAAACATTAACGGCATACTGAACTTCAATATCGGGTTGCTCTACATGAACAATTACCTGCTCACATTGGGTACAACAGCCACTGTAACGGGTAGTTTGAATGCGGGCAGCATGATTCGCTTCAACGGTGTGGTATCGGATGCCGGCGTAAGGAAATTGTATCCGGCTTCGGCGGCCAGCTTTACATTCCCCATTGGAACTACATTGCGCTACACACCAGCCACGCTCAACCTTACAAGCAATTCGGTTGCCGGCTCAATTACTGTGGTTCCGGTGGCAGTAAAACATCCTGCAACCACCGACCCTACCGATAAAGAATTAACCGCATATTGGAAGGTTGAAAAATCAGGTTTATCGCCATCGCTTACGGTGAATCACACCTATCAATATCATCCCAATGATGCGATTAACGGAACCGAAGCCAACTATCGTGCAGGTCGTTTCTTTAGCAACGTTTGGGTTCCCAATGGCGGAATTGCCGGAAGTGTAAACGCGGTAACCGACCTCATCACAATCAATGGCGTAAATTACATTGACGGCGATTATACTGCGGGCGAAACCACTGAGTTTAACATCATCACTACGTACTACAGTCGAAACGCCACAACAGGTGGAAATTGGAGCGATGTTAACTCATGGTCAACCGATGCCATCTTGCAGCACGATGGTGATCCATGTGTAACGCCTCCAACTAACAGCAATATTGTAATTGCCTCTGGGCATACGATTACCTGTCAGGCCGGCGATAATGGGAAAGTACCTCCAACATCGGTCATCGATGGAACATTAAACCTTATTAACACATTCGGTCACAACTTCGGAACCGTTACCGGAACCGGAACTGTGGTGGTTACTCCAAATGCATCTAACCAATTTGTTTTCCCAGGGGGTAATTTTGCAGCCTTTACAGCAGCAGGTGGAGGAACATTTGAATTTAACTCCTCCGTAACAGCACAACTTCCTACACAAGCAACCTACAATAGCATCCGATTCAGTGGAGTGGGTACCAAGCGTTTGCCCAATGCCAATTTGCAGGTGAATGGTAATATAACCATTGCGGCCGGTGTGGTATCGAACAGCTTGTTTAACAAGAATATAACCCTGTTTGGCGATTGGACAAATAATGTTGGAACCTCAGGTTTTGTAGCAGGTTCAGGTACATCGAATGTAACATTAGCGGGTGTTAATCAAACTATTACCGGAGCTACAAATTTCTATCATCTGCGGGTGAATAGTGGTGGTGTAGCAACCTTAAACAGTACCATTACCATTACCAACCGATTGACCTTCATTCAAGGATTGATTGCCACAGGCTCTAATGAGGTGGTGGTGAATGCAGCGGCTACTGTAACGGGCGGTTCGGCATTGAGTTACATCAACGGAAATATGCGTCGTATTTTACCGGCTGGAGTATTCTCGGCACAATTCGACATTGGCGATGCTACTGCCTATGCGCCTGCCTTGGTAAGCTTTACTGGAAGTATTGCAGCAAATGGTCAGATATTGGCGCGCACCAGTGTGGGCGACGATGTGAATATTTTTACCTCAGGATTAGACGAAAATAAATCGTGCAACCGCACTTGGACGCTAACGCCAACATCGTTAAGTGGATTTACGAATGTGAATGTGAAATTGGATTTTGTGGCCGGAGATATTGATGCCGGTGCAAATCCACTGTTATTTAATGGAGCCCGATATTCGGGTTCATCATGGACCACGGCCAGCAATTTTATTGCGCAGAGCAATTATTTCCAGTTCAATACCATTGCAGGACTGGGGATTTTCCAAATTGGCGAACCCTACAATGCGATTATTTGGACAGGAACGGTAAGTGCCGATTGGAATACCGCAGGCAATTGGTTGCAGAATCGCATCCCCACCTTTGCTGATAATGTGGTGATCGGTAATGTGGTCAATCAACCCGTTATTACGGCCGGAAATGGATCTTGTGTTGACATAACGATGAACTCCGGAGGATCTGTAACCATTGGAAGCGGGCAAACACTTGAGGTAAATGGCAATATTGTTTCGAACGGAACAGGCATTTCGGGCGCAGGAACATTGGTGGTTAAGGGTTCGAGTGCCTCAGTTTCCGGTACCAATGCTCTTTTCAATGTAAACACCACCATCCAAAGTGGAGCAACCCTAAGTCTGGTAGGAGCAACAACAGCTGAATTCCAAAAGGACTTAACCGTAAATGGCAATTTTATACCGGGCAGTAATTTGGTTCGCTTTAGTGGAATTCAAAACTCAACATTAACCGCTGCATCAGAAATTGAATTTGGTGGATTAGCCATAAACAAAGCTAATAATACCGATGCCTTGATATTGAATAGTAACATTCGAGTGAATGGCAATTTAACGCTGATAAGCGGCGATTTGAATCTGGTAACCTTCACAGCCGACTTAAACAACACCGGAACGCTCGTTGGGGAATCGGCTACCAATAAAGTTTTTGGAACTACCGGTGTTATTCAGGCACAGCGTAATTTGAACGCGCCAAGCTCGGTGAATGTGGCTGGATTGGGAGCCGAAATTACTGCGCCTGACAACTTAGGCCTAACCACCATTATTCGCGGTACCGAACAGAAATCGTACAATGCAGCATACGGTATAAATCGCTATTACGAAATTCATCCAACCAATAACAGCGGCTTGAATGCTACCTTGGTATTCAATTATTTCGATGATGAACTTGTAACGCCTTCAGGTACTATAACAGAATCAACACTTGATTTATGGCGCTTTGATGGGGCAGACTGGACACGCCAATTTGCTACATTGAATACCGGAACCAAGAAACTTACAAAAACTGCCATCCCACAATTTTCGGTTTGGACTGCCGGTTATTCTTCGAATACACCATTACCCATAACCTTGCTTGATTTTAATGCTGAATGCACGGAAAGCGACAGTATTGAAGTTACTTGGACAACGGCATCTGAAATACAAAACAAACTATTTATAGTTGAGCAAAGTGCGAATGCATTAAATTGGACGTCGATTGGAGAACAAGAAGGAGCGGTAAATAGTAACGCAGTAATTCGCTATGAGAACACGATTATGCCACGCTTCATGGGAGCTAGTTATATTCGTTTGAAGCAAATTGACATGAATGGTCAGGTTACGTATTTCGATCCGATTTATTTGAATTGTGCTCAAAATTTAGGCAACAGTATTTCGATGGTGCCTAATCCTGCGGCCGATTTTACTGAGTTGAGATTTACATCTGATGCCGACGATAAAGTTGAGATAATGGTGTACAGTGTGAGTGGTCAATTGTTGCTGCATTCGACAGGTAGGGTAGGGCTTGGTCAAACTTCAATTAAATTGGATTTAAGCGAATTGCCTGCCGGTATTTACTACATGAATGTTAATAGCACGAATGGAATACAATTTGGCGGCAACAAAACGCTCGTGAAGCGATAGTTATAAGCGTTGCCGAAATAAAAAAAGCCCCGAAAATTATTTTTCGGGGCTTTTTTTCACTCTTTCCACAAATAGGGAAATAAAACCCAAGCGAGTGCAATAACAATGGCCTGAATTGCAACCAAGGCAATGATGTAAGGCTGCTGAATGCTATGATCCAGTCCATCGACCGCATTTTTCGAAAAACGAATCAATACCAAAAGCATCGGAATTACCACCGGGAAACCCAAAATCGCCATCAAGGTTCCCGATTGCCTGCTACGCGATGCAATAGCTGATACAAGTGTAAAAACCGATGAAAATCCGGTGCTGCCTAAGAGCAGAGCCAGAAGGAAAAATGGCATATCCTGAACGAGATTTCCGATCAAAATGGCATATACCAGAAATCCTGCAACAGCAATGAACAGCATTAACAATGCATTGTAAAGAATACGCGCCAGAATGATTGCCTCCGCAGAGCTTAAGGAGTAATAATACAAACTGCGGCCTCTGCTTTCGGACGCAAAACCTTTCGACACAGAATTCACCGAGGCAAATAACATGATAATCCAAAACAGCGCATTCCACACCGGAACCTCAACAAGTGTTTTAAAGGAGAGATAGCAGACAAAAGTTGTGGAAATTACGTAGAGCAGGATTCCATTCAATGCATGCCGTTGCTTGAGTTCGAGAACAACCTCTCGCTTGATAAGCTGTATTATTTCGTGCGCTAAGCCCGATTTCATATTTCAAAACTGCTGCCTTTTTCGGGGATTTCGATGTGACGGAACCCCTCGCGCTGCAGACGAATCATAAAACGCAGTTGTACATCGTAATCGCCATGCACAAGAAATACCTTCTTTACTTTGGAGGGATTCTGGCACTTTAAAATGTCAATCATTTCCTCCACATCGCCGTGTGCCGAAAACGAGCCCAGCACTTCCACATGTGCACGCACCGAGTGCATTTCGCCAAAAATTCGCACCTCCTTCTCCCCTTCTGCCAGTTTTGCACCCAGCGAGCCCGATTCGCAATGGCCCACAATCATCACCGTATTGTTTTCGCTGCCAATATTGTTTGCGAGGTGGTGCTTAATGCGGCCGGCTTCTGCCATGCCTGAGGCAGAAATGATAATGCAGGGTTCTTTGAGATGATTCAACTGTTTGCTCTCCTGCGCTTCGCGGATGTAGGTGAGTTTGTTGAAGCCGAACGGATCGGAATCCTGCTCCATGTAACTGCGAATTTCATCGTTGAAACAATCGGGATTGTTGCGCATGATTTCGGTAGCATTGGTCGAAAGCGGACTATCGACAAATACCGGAATGTGCGGCAAACGCCCTTCGTGTTCGAGTCGATCGAGTGCGTAAACGATTTCCTGGGTGCGGCCCACACTGAATGCAGGAATAATGAGCTTCCCTTTCTTCATAACACAGGTTTCGATAACAATACGAAGCAGCTGATCGAGCGATTCGCTGCGGTCGGCATGTTTACGATCTCCATATGTCGATTCGGTAATAAGGTATTCGCATTGCGGAAAAGGCTCTGCGGGACGAATAATCTGCGGTTGCGCGCGCCCCAAGTCGCCGGTGTAACAAATGCTCTTGGTATGGAAATCCTCTTCGATGCGGAGATTCACCACGGCTGAGCCGAGGATATGTCCGGCATCGGTAAAAAGGAGTTTAATAGAGTCTTCGATGGAGAACCATTCGCCGTACGGAACCGGTTCGAACTGCCGCAATGCTACCGTTACATCGGGAAGCGTATACAGTGGCTTAAGCGGAGGTTTGCCCTGACGCTTGCGACGCTCGTTGATGAAGCGCGCATCGCTTTCCTGAATATGAGCCGAATCTTCGAGCATGATGCAACACAAGTCAAATGTGGCCGGCGTGCAGTAAATTTTACCGCTAAAACCTTGCTTAACCAGTACGGGAATCAGACCCGAATGGTCGATGTGGGCATGGGAAAGGATAAGGTAATCGACGGTTGCAGGATCGAAACCAAAATGCCGGTTGAGTTCATCGGTTTCGAGGCCCATGCCCTGAAACATGCCACAATCGAGCAAAATACGTTTGCCCTGTTTAAGTGTAAGCAGGTGCTTGGAACCGGTTACGGTACGGGCAGCGCCGTGAAACGAAAGCTTCATATACGTGGAAACAAAATCGTAGGCTGTGAAGGTATGAGTATTTACTTAAATTAGACGCTTATTTTTGCAGGATGAAATTAGATATACTCGCGTTTGGTGCGCATCCGGATGATATTGAAATTAGTGCAGGCGGAATGTTAATCGCTGAAGCGCGGAAAGGAAAAAAGATTGGCTTAATCGACCTTACGCGCGGCGAAATGGGCACGCGTGGCACAGCCGAAATTCGGGATGTAGAATCGTTGAATGCGATGAAAATTATCGGGGCCGTACTGCGCGAAAATCTTAATATGCGCGATGCGTTTATCGAAACCAACAGTGAGAATCTGGAAAAAGCTATTCGCGTAATCAGAAAATACCAGCCCGATATTGTACTTACCAATGCGCCTTCAGACCGGCACCCGGACCATGGCCATGCGGCATCGCTGGTGGTTGATGCCTGCTTCAAATCGGGCCTACGGAAATATCTAGTTGATGGCACCGGCGAAAATGCTTGGCGACCAAAGGTTATCTATCAGTACATGCAATTTTATCATCACAAGCCCGATTTTATTTATGATGTAAGCGAAACCATTGACGAGAAATTACAAAGTGTCC
>JBKCFX010000402.1:0-2375 GCA_046303595.1 Bacteroidia bacterium | reverse complement strand
AGCCACTTTTTTAATGAACGATAAAAGCTTGAATGCTTACCTAACAGAATTGAAATTAAAAGTCAATTTCCGCTTCAATCGGCTGTTTCAGGGCATTAAAGATTTAAAAGCGTCGGGCTTTCCGGTCGATATTATTGCGCCAGAAGGTGCGATTTACCTAAGTGCGCAGTTTTCGCTTTTAGACAGAACAAAGTCAGACGGCAAACGCATCGAGAAAACCGAAGATATTACGGCCTACCTGCTAAATGAAGCGAAAGTTGCAGTTGTTCCGTTTACGGCATTTGGCTGCGCTGCAGGAACCGATTGGTACCGTATTTCGGTTGGAACGCTGGCTGAAAAGGATATTGATGATGTGTTGGGAAATCTGAGATCGGCGCTTGAAAAATTGAAGTAATGCGCTTCACAAAAACTTAACATTAAAAATTTTTTTACGAGCTTGGAGTTGTAAAAATCTATTCTACTTTTGCCCGCAGAAATCCCGGACAGGAAAAATGTTTTCAAATTTTAACTCAATGATGATGTGTTGTACTTGTTGTAAGAACTACAACAGGCACGGCCTTTATCTTTTTGTTTTGAGATGAAATAACAGTCATACAAACATAAAATTTCAAAAGCCTTGCCTCACCCGCAAGGCTTTTTTTTTGCCTTTTTGAAACCTTTAAAACCCAATAAACATGAGTAATTACAAATTCGAAACGCTCCAGCTACACGCCGGACAAGACGTTGATCCCGTTACAAAATCGCGGGCAGTACCCATTTATCAAACTACTTCGTATGTATTCGACAATGCAGAACATGCGGCCAATCTCTTTGGATTAAAGCAGTTTGGAAACATTTACACACGGTTGATGAACCCAACAACCGATGTTTTTGAAAAACGCATTGCGGCCCTCGAAGGCGGAGTTGCCGCCCTTGCAACGTCTTCGGGGCAGTCGGCTCAATTTCTCGCGCTTACCAATATACTGTCAAGCGGCGATAATTTTGTGTCAACCTCTTACGTTTACGGCGGCACCTACAATCAATTCAAAGTTCAGTTCAAACGTTTGGGAATTGAAGCACGTTTTGCCAAAGGCGATTCGCCCTCTGCTTTTGAAGCGCTCATCGACCCCAAAACCAAGGCCATTTACCTCGAAACAATTGGGAATCCGCAATTAAACATTCCCGATTTCGAAGCCATTGCCTCCTTGGCCAACAAGCACAACATTCCTTTAATTGTTGACAATACATTTGGAGGTGCGGGCTATTTCTTCAGACCCTTAGAACACGGCGCCAACATCGTGGTGGCTTCTGCTACGAAATGGATTGGCGGCCATGGAACCTCTATTGGCGGTGTAATTATCGACGGTGGAAACTTTAACTGGGCCAATGGAAAATTTCCGCAGTTTACCGAGCCCAGCGAAGGCTACCATGGACTGAAATTTTGGGAAGTTTTTGGCGAGGCCAATCCGCTGGGTCTGCCCAATATTGCCTTTATTATTCGCGCAAGGGTTGAAGGTCTGCGCGATTATGGAACGTCGCAAAGTCCGTTTAACTCATTTTTACTGCTTCAAGGGCTTGAAACATTATCACTGAGACTTGAGCGCATCGCCTACAACACCTCAAAGCTGGCTCATGAACTTGAGCAACACCCTTTGGTTGAAAAAGTGAATTATCCGGGATTGCCTTCAAACACATATTTCAATTTGGCTGAAAAATATTTCAGAAATGGATTTGGCGGCGTGCTTAATTTTGAGATAAAAGGAGGCCGAGAAGCCGCTGTTAAGTTTATCAATGCCATTAAGTTGATTAGCCATTTAGCCAATGTGGGCGATTCAAAATCACTGGCCATACATCCTGCCAGCACAACGCATGAGCAGCTCAGCGCGGAAGAACAGTTAAGTGCCGGTGTTACCCCGGGGCAAATTCGTTTGTCGATTGGCACCGAACATTTCGACGACATTTTCGCAGATATTCAACAGGCGCTCGAATCATCTGCATTATGATTTGCTATTTCAGGCATAACGTAGAATTTAAATTGGAAGGCGGTAAGCAATTTGATTCGGTTCAGATTGCTTACCACACCTTCGGAACTTTTAAGCCGGGCGTAAAGGTCGTTTGGGTTTGCCATGCCTTAACTGCCAATTCAGATGTTTCGGAATGGTGGGCGGGACTTTTTGGAAAAGATCGGACGCTTGATCCCGAGAAGTTTTTTATTGTTTGTGCGAATAATTTGGGCTCGTGTTACGGTACGTCATTCGAGCCGGTAGTTTGTGATATTGCCGAATTGCCGCTTATCACTACCCGAGATATTTCGCAGGTGCATTTGCTGCTTATGAAGCATCTAAAGATTGATCACATTCACATGCTCATTGGCGGTTCGCAGGGCGGCCAGATTG
>JBKCFX010000401.1:0-1240 GCA_046303595.1 Bacteroidia bacterium | reverse complement strand
GCCTTCGGCGACTTCCTTTCTTTTCTTGAAAAAAGAAAGGAAGCAAAGAAATTCAAGGAAAATAAAATGCTTCAGCCCGCTCTTCAAATTCCGTTGAAATGCTAGAAAAGCTGATAAATCAGTTTTCTGCATTTCTACCGGCCTTTGAATTCAGACCAACGCTGGCCCGCTTTATTTTCCTTTAGCCCGCGCGCATCTATCCCATGCCAACATCCAAATCCTAATGACAATTTTGGGGTTATAATTAGCCTGTTGAATCGGCGTTTTAGTGCAAATCGAAAACAATTCTTCCTACCTTATAGCTCGATTTTCCGCCCTGGAAAAAGCCGCGGCTGTTTTTATAGCCGTAAACCACCCCCTGATTCTTGCCAATGCGTGCGGCATCTTTGAATGAAACCTTAAAATCGCGCTTGCGGTCGTAAACCATCAGGGCCGTTTTTTCATAGTTGCCTTCGGGACTTACCTTAATAACAACGGGCAATGTGCGTCGAATAAATTGCGGTCCAATGGGCGTATCGAAATTCCCTTCCTGGATGTTTTTGATATGGTCGTTGGTAACAATAAACAAATTATTGTTATACACCATCGAGAAAAACGAATTGTAAAATCCATTGTCGTTGGTCGACGATTGCTGCTTGGGTAACACAGCTTGCCAAATTACCTCACCAAGCGAGTCGAGATTTAAAATCAGAATGTCGTTGTTGTGGTAATAATAGGTTGTGGTAAACATGCCATTCGGGCCGC
Organism: Bacteroidia bacterium; assembly: GCA_046303595.1. Taxonomy (GTDB): domain Bacteria; phylum Bacteroidota; class Bacteroidia; order M30B66; family M30B66; genus CAMCXT01. The sequence continues at coordinate 496 of JBKCFX010000401.1, read as the reverse complement.
GCGTGGTATAGGCTTCAACGTATTGTTCTTCAAACAGCACATAACTGCCTCCATCGTCTTTGGCATGAACGGCTTTTAAATCGATGTTGGCACGCAGCTCCTGGTTTCGGCGGCGTTTCGATTCGCTGTTGTTGAGCTGATAGACCAGTTCCTTAGAAAAATCTTCCTTGTTTTCGGCGCTTATGGCACCATTGCGGTAATCGAGTTTATAATAAAAGGTGCCGCGTACATTGGCCAATCGGCGATCGTCGCTGTATGTGCCCACGCAATAGGCATTTTCTTCTTCATCAAAACGAAGGTTCACATCGCGGATAAACATGGACGAGAGTTTCATTTCGACGTCAATAAATCCATCTCCATCGAGCTTAAACGACAGCACTTTGAACTGATGCGTAGCGCCACCGGCATCGCGCTCCTCGCGTGGAATGTAAATCCGCACCAAGGTAACCAGATTTAAATCGGAAGTAAGGTAATAGTCGTACACCATGAAATCGCG
>JBKCFX010000400.1:0-2116 GCA_046303595.1 Bacteroidia bacterium | reverse complement strand
CAGTTAAATCTTTTATTTGCCTTTCTTGAAAATCGAATCAGTAAATTTTTAGTCGGTCAAATCGAAACTTCTCGCTTAATTCTGACGAATTTGAAAATTAATTTTTCCTGAATCGGACTTTTTCAGGATCGACTATTTAATTGCAGGAATAACGCAGTCGGCTGTTCTTTATCTCGGCCTTTCGGTTGTGTTGGGAATAACCAATGCCGGAGCGCGTGTAATGCGAACAACTTGGCTATTTGAACATGTACCCAATCAAACAATCGGGAGGGTAAGCTCTGTATTTCAAACCATCAATATCCTCAACCGTGTAGTGTTAAGTGCACTTTGCTCGTTGCCATTTTTCCATACAGCCAACAACATCAGGTATGCCTATTTTCTATGCGCCCTTATTGTATTGATTTACATGATTCCGATGATGCTGCGTTACACCACGCTAAGTACGCTGAAACAACAAACAGGAAATTAAATACGCTTATAATACGCGAAAGTGCAATCGCGATTGTTCTTCCAGACTTGCATCCAGTGTGTCGCCTATGTTAACGCGAGCTACTCCGGAGGGTGTACCTGTAAAAATTAAGTCGCCGGTTTTTAACGTAACGAATTGCGAAATGTATGCTATGATTTGTCGGAAGGAGAACAACATATCGCTGCTTTTGCCGGTCTGGCGCCTTTCGCCATTCACAAAAAGCGAAAACGAGTAATCTTTATCTGCCTCAAATGGAATAAAAACACCAATGGGAGCAGATCCGTCGAACGCTTTTGCCTTTTCCCACGGCAAACCTCTTTCCTTGCATTTTTGCTGCACATCGCGCGCGGTGAAATCAATTCCAACTGTAATTGCATCGATGTAATTGTGTGCAAATTCCTCACTAATGTATTTTCCTGCTTTCGATACGCGCAAAACCAATTCAATTTCGTGGTGTATATCGGCGCTAAAATCGGGATGGTAAAACGCCGCGTTGTCTTTTAGAACCGCAGTATCGGGCTTTAGGAAGAAAACGGGTTCATCGGGAACAGGATTGTTCAGTTCCTTTGCGTGTTCCGAATAATTGCGTCCGATGCAGATTACTTTCATTTTCCAAAACGCGACTGCAAACCACGCAATTTGATTTTCTCAATAGTACGCTTCGTCGACAGGGCGAAATCGCCATTCATAATCCAATCGTAATAACTGGGCTCGGTGCGAAATACGTCTTCTACTCGCTTGCCTTTGTGCTTTCCGAAATTGAAGACTTCTTTGCCGTCCTTGTCGTACACCATGCGTCCTGCAAAATCGACCCAATCTTTGTTTGTGGTAAACGTCGATAAGGCCTGCATGTCGTTTACAATAGGAACACTTGTGCGACCTTCCTTATCAGTAAACTCCACATTCTTGTATTTCTCGAGCTGGGCTAGCAAGACGTCGTATGTTGCACGAACATCGGCCTCTGCACCATGTGCACCAACGTGTTCGCGGTTGCAGTAAAATTTAACGGCAGCAACGAGCGTGCGTTGTTCCATCTGATGGAAAATATTCTGAATATCAATGAGACTGCGATTTTCCATCGGAAATTCGATGCCGGCCCGGTAAAACTCTTCAATGAGCATCGGCACATCGAATTTGTTCGAATTAAATCCGGCCAAATCGGAGTTTCCAATAAAATCGAGTAGGCCACGGGCAATGCTCTTGAATGTTGGTTCATTTTTCACATCTTCATCCGAAATACCATGAATTTTCGTCACTTCGGGCGGAATTGGGATTGTAGGGTTGATGCGGCGTGTGCGGATTTCTTCGGTTCCGTCGGGATTTATTTTCAACACACAAATCTCTACAATGCGATCAGATGCTACATTCGTTCCTGTAGCTTCGAGATCGAAAAATATTACGGGTCTGGAAAGATTCAGCTTCATCACAGACTGCGGTTAGGATCAAATGCTTCGAGATAATCGGCAACACGACGCAAGAAGCTTCCTCCTAGCGAACCATCCACCACACGGTGATCGTAAGAAAGCGAACAAAACATCATGTGACGAATTGCGATAACATCACCCTGCGGAGTTTCCAATACTGCCGGCTTCTTCTTAATTACGCCAACAGCCATAATGGCAACTTGTGGCTGGTTGATGATGGGTG
>JBKCFX010000399.1:0-1841 GCA_046303595.1 Bacteroidia bacterium | reverse complement strand
CATCCGCAATTATGGCGAAAATGGAATGCCACTGCAACAATTGCGCTTTGCACGTCAAGACATGGAGAAGGCACTGCATTTTTCGGGCAAGAATGCCAGTCAAGGTTTTGAATACTATTTCAACCTCGGGCTGCTCGATTTGTATCTTTCGGAATACGAAACCGCCATTGTAAGTTTTAATAAAGCTGTTCTTGCCGAGGAAGGAGTTGCAAAACTCTATTATTACCGAGGCGCTGCCCATTTCTTGGCGCGCTTTTACGACAAGGCTCGCGAAGATTTTGAAGCAGCAGAGGCACTTGGATTTGTTTCGGAACAAACCCCGGAATTTTTAAGTGTGCTTGGGTTAATCCGAAAGCACGAAGAAGAAACAGGTCAAACGTTGGGAAAGAAATAAATCGCGAAATGGATTTTCTAAAACATAAACTCGATGAGCGTGAAGCTTTACAGGCCTTGCGGAAGTTAAAGCCATCGAATATGTTCATCGATTTTTCGTCGAACGATTATCTTGGTCTGGGTAAAACGCTTGAGCAACTGAGCGGCACAGGTAAAGGTTCGGGAGGTTCGCGGCTTTTATATGGTAATTCGAATGAGGCCGAAGCTTTGGAGATTTGGCTTGCACAAGCATTTGATAGTGAAGCAGCACTGGTGTTCAATTCAGGCTATGCAGCCAATCTTGGATTTTGTAGCAGTGTTCCGCAGAAGAACGATGTTATTTTATACGATGAGTTAATTCACGCTTCGGTGCGAGATGGCATTCGACTTTCGCTGGCCAAAGCATATTCGTTCCGGCACAATAGCATCGATTCTTTATGCGAGAAAGCGAATCGTCAGAATGGACGCATTTTCGTAGTAGTCGAATCGGTGTATTCGATGGATGGCGATCGTGCACCGCTTGAAGAGCTAAACGCACGTTGTGTAAAAAACGGATGGTTACTGGTTGTGGATGAAGCGCACGCGTTGGGCGTTTACGGGCCAAACGGAAAAGGTTGTGTTGCCGCATTAAGCGATACGTCGGGCGTTTTTGCCCGCGTATTAACATTTGGCAAAGCCGCCGGATTTCATGGTGCTGCGGTGCTGGGCTCAACTGTTTTGAAAGATTATCTTGTGAACTTTAGTCGACCGTTTATATATTCTACAGCGCTTCCGCCAAGCGATTATGCAACCATGCATAGGCAGTTGCAGCGATTGCTTGATGCAGATGCTGAGCGTGGAGAATTGAGAAATCGCATTAAGGATTGGAAGCAACTGATTGGCGCGGCTTTCAAAACACAGGATTGCCCTATTCAGATTGTTCCCGCAATATCAAATGCACATGCCGATGCACTGGCCAATCAAATCAGCAAAGAAGGCTTCGATGTACGCGCCATTAAGCACCCAACGGTTGCTGCCGGCAGCGAGCGTTTGCGCATTATTTTACACGCGTTTAATTCGGAAGATGAAATAAAACTGCTTGCAAAATGCATTCTAAAAGTTCAAGATTTTTTTTAATCGCATCTTGCGTAATCAGAAAAACGTTCTAATTTTGCAGTCCCAATTTTACAGGTCATGATAAGAACATATCAACCCTCCGTTAGAAAAAGAAGAAACAAACATGGTTTCCGTGAGCGTATGGCGAGTGCCAATGGCCGTCGCGTTTTAGCTGCCCGTCGTGCACGCGGCCGCAAGCGCTTATCTGTTTCAAGCGAAAAACTACACAAGCGTTAAGCTACCAAACCACATTATTGTTCCAAAGCGGCCCTGTGCCGCTTTTTTGTTTTTGCCTCCCAGTGTTCGGCAAATTTCCGAATGGCTTTATCGCTCAACATGTTATGCCCGGTTTCGAGTTCGTAAACTTGCGCCAC
>JBKCFX010000398.1:0-3466 GCA_046303595.1 Bacteroidia bacterium | reverse complement strand
GGCAACGGCAAATGCCTCTGCTACCGGCATTTCGGTGGTTGGTACCGGTGCTGCTCAGGTGTTGGATGTAAACGCATCCGACCTTGCTGCGCTTAATTTCAACAATGCGGCTTTGTCGCAAGTAAAATTTATCCGCATTCGGATAAACAGTGCCTCTGATTTGGCTTTAAACCTCAACTTGAGCGGAGCGGCTGCATTAAGCCAGCTTTCGTGCGTGTTGGTCATGAGCGCGGTGGATGCCACTTCTGCTCAAATTACCGACTCTGTGCAAGGCGCTCCTGCAGGTGTTGCAGTGTGTTACAGCGTTTCTGTTCCAAACTAATCAATTCTATTTAACCTAACCAATTTTATTTATCGTGAAAACACTTCAAACACTTATGAATGGATTCCGCAAGGCCTTACCGGCAGTTTTGTTGCTGTGTGCAGGCATTGCTGCGAATGCCCAGGTGCGTATTCCATTTACGCAACGAACGTCGGCGTTCTCGCCAACGCAAACCATTTACAGCATTAATGGTGACTTTACCATGATTGGTAACACCAATTTAACGCTGCAAAATTACGGTGCAACCATCAACAACAGTAACAATGTTATGGTGCTTGTAGATGCCGATGGAATTGCTTCAACTACCAATTCATCTTCTTCTACGTTAACTTTTTCGACCGAAAATGGTGCCAATCCGGCATGTAGCCGTGTATTGTTTGCCGGTCTTTACTGGACTGGTCGTACCGATGCTACGCCCACCGAATTGCAAAAGCGTACCATTAAATTCCGCGGTCCGGGCCAGGCCGATTACACCACGTATACTGCTACACCAAACAACATCCGTTATCCGGGCGATAACGACATGTATGTTGGATTTGTTGAGGTAACCTCACAGGTTCAGCAGCGCGGTTTGGGCGAGTACTGGGCAGCCGATATGGCACTTACTACCGGAAACGGTGGTTCAACCGGATATTACGGCGGTTGGGGCCTTGTAGTGGTGTACGAAAACTCAAAAATGAAAAAACGCGATGTTACCCTGTTTGATGGGTATGCCTACGTGGTGGGCGGTACAGCACAGTGGGAACTTCCGGTTTCGGGCTTTACCTCGGCATTGAGCGGCGCTGTAAATACGAAATTGGGTATGATGGCCGGCGAAGGCGATGTAACCATTACCGGCGATAAATTCGAAATTCAAAAGTTGACATCTACCAACTGGGAACTTCTTTCGCACGGCGGAAACTCTTCTACCAACTTCTTTAACGGTTCTATCTTCACCGGTGGAAATTCACGCAATCCAAACTTGGTGAACAACACCGGTATGGATATTAGCATGTTCAACATTCCGAATCCTTCGAACAGCGTAATTGGGAACGGACAGACCTCAACGACCTTCCGTTATAGTTCAACACAAGACACCTACATCATCTATTCGATTTGTATGGCAGTTGATGCATACGAACCTGTGGTTGAAGGCTTCCTTTCTACACTCAGCGTAAACAACATTCCAACTACATCAGAAGACATTACCGTTCTTCCAGGCGATGAGATTAAATACAAAGTTCAGATTCGCAACAAAGGAAACGAAGCGGTAAATAATGCGCGCATCGAAATTCCATTGCCTTATGCAGCAATTACCTATCAGGGCAGTACGGTGAACGTATTTGCGCCTGCCTCAAGTTCGGCTACTCCTTATGTTGATGCATCGTTGGGCGCAAACGGAACCTTGGTTTGGTATTTTGGTACCTTGCCTCTTCCGTCAGATCCAAACACTGTTTTAGGAGAAATTATCTTTACCCTTAAAGCCAGCGAAGATTGCGAATTGTACCGCAATTTTAACTGTGCTGCGCCAAGCGTTCAAATCGACGGAAATATTTCAGGTGTTGGTGCCAATACGCAAATTTCGGTTGAAGATCAGCCGTTTTATGTTGGTTTTTCGAATGTAGATGGTTGCAGTACCGAGCCACTTTTAGGACCTTTCAACATCGATATCAATTCGGCAAACTGGGTTACTGCAAATTGTCCGGTTACCGATGGCGTTCGCGACTTTACGTATTGCAACAGAACCTCTGCAATTCCGGTTACCGATGTATTGGGCTTTTATCCAAACGGTACGCGTTTCTTCAACGCCAACCAAACAATTGAATATACCGTTGCCAATCCATTCCCGAACACACCGGGACCGATTACATACCGTGCCTTGTTGCCCGGTTCGAGCTGCGTTCTTTCATTCACCATCAGCATTACCAACATTACCTCGGTGCCAACTGCAGGTTCGTATGAGTATTGCCAGAATGACCTTGCTTCAGCATTAACTGCAACGCCAAGCAATCCGTCATACCAATTATTTTACTATGCTCCTTCGAGCACCATTGCTCAGCCATTGTTGATTCCTTCAACAACTGCGGTTGGTAATTTTACCTATCAGGTAGCCGAAGGGCCATCATCTACGTGCATCAGCACCGGCCGTACAAACATTCCGGTTCAGATTAATGCATTGCCAACGATTGCTGCAACGGCAACGCAAATTGCTTGTTTCGGTGGTACCGGTAGTGTAGCCTTGGCTGCAAACGGTGGTACCGGTGCCTTGACCTTTGCTTCTTCAAATCCTGCCACTTCAGAATTAACCGCAGGTTCTTACACTTACGAGGTAAGCGATAGCAAAGGATGTGATGCATCTGCAACAGCGGTAATCGATGCTGCTCCGGCACAACCTGCTCAACCATCATTGGCTTGTTACCAAACAGCTAACTGGGATGTAGCTTCTTGTTCATGGATTGTAAGCGGATCAATGCCTGCTCAGCCAGCAACAGCTTGTTACGAATCAGCTTCATTCAATACAGCTACGTGTTCATGGGATGTAACGGGAACTCAACCTGAGGCTCCAGCTACAGCTTGCTACGAATCAGCTACATTCAATACAGCTACTTGTTCATGGGATGTAACGGGAACTCAACCTGAGGCTCCAGCAACAGCTTGCTACGAATCAGCTACATTCAATACAGCTACTTGTTCATGGGATGTAACGGGAACTCAACCTGAGGCTCCAGCTACAGCTTGCTACGAAACAGCTTCATTCAATACAGCTACGTGTTCATGGGATGTAACGGGAACTCAACCTGAGGCTCCTGCTACAGCTTGTTACGAATCAGCTTCATTCAATGCATCTACTTGTTCATGGGATGTAACGGGAACGCAGCCTGAGGCTCCAGCTACAGCGTGCTACGAAACAGCATCATTCAACAGAGTTACGTGTTCATGGGATGTAACTGGAACTCAGCCTGAGGCTCCTGCTACAGCGTGCTACGAAACCGCTACATTCAATACAACTACATGTTCATGGGATGTAACCGGAACTCAGCCTGAAGCTCCTGCTACAGCGTGCTACGAAACAGCATCTTTCAATATAGCTACTTGTTCATGGGATGTAACGGGAACTCAACCTGAGGCTCCAGCTACAGCTTGTTACGAAACGGCTTCTTTCAA
>JBKCFX010000397.1:0-4742 GCA_046303595.1 Bacteroidia bacterium | reverse complement strand
TACCCGGATACATAAAACAGGTATGAGCTCAAAATTGCTTCATGTTGAAATGATTAAGAGCATACGAAGTGAATACGAACACAACATTGCCCAGCAGATTTACATGTCGAATGCCTCCTGGGAACTCGTAAAAAGTGCAAAGGAGGAAATGATCAAATTAATCAATACTTCGGCGCATAAAGTGAGCGAAAATGCCGATGGCATAGAGCTGTGCAAGGTATTGCTCGATGTAACAATGAACGTCGATAAACTGCCTACGCAGATTGCACTCGATTACGTAAAGAAAGAAATCAGACAGTCGTTTTAGGCGAAGTTGGAAGTTTTTATTTTGCTTACAAAAAGGCCTTTCGAGCATAAGTGGGTTCCTAGCTAAATCGAAGTATGAAAGTTTGGCATTCACCGTCTAAAATTCTCATTGTTTGTTGATATAAAGAAAGTATGTCATTACGATGTCTGCTGAAAGTTTGTTTGCTTGGATATTCTACAAAATGAAACTATCATATAGTTTTAGCAACGTTACAAATGGCGTTACCAAGAAAATATTACGAGGTTGTAAAAAAGCAATCGTGTTGAAATAGAATTATTATTTATTTCTTTAATCCCAAAAGATTATTATCTGTTTTTTAATTTTCTCGCCACCATTAAATCCGTAATTCTGTTTTGATTTTTACCTTAAAAGATTCGAAAACAATAGTACAGCCATTTCGCTAAGATGCACACTTGTTGCTTAGTTTGTACGTTAAATCGAAAAGCAAAAGATTTGCCTCAATACACCACCACAAAACTGCCCACACAATTACCACAAGCCGAGCGGAAACGAACCATGCGTGTGCTGTTATCGGCTGCTTGAATCGTATCGCTCAGGCTTAGTGTGAACTGAAATTTTGCATTGGCAGGTACCTGTTTGAAGCAGTCCATAACTAATCTGCGCCCCCAAACCGATTGCTGTTTTGTTTCGAAGCCATCGTGATGCAAGACTGCAACAATGGTAGCATCGCCAAGTATCCGTATGGCAAATGGCATCGAAATAAAATCAACTGCCGAAGCGGTCAAAACTTCAAATACGTATGTGCAATATGCAGTCTTAACCATTGAAACATACGAAAACGAATCTTCAGCACTCGATTCGCGCAAATAGCCGCTCGAAAGTTGATGTATGCTTTGAACAGAAACTGCGTGTTCTTGCGGTTCCGTGTTCACAACCTGCCACGTATGATTGGCTAATTGTAAATTCTCAAATCGATCCTCTTTTCGTAGGGTTTGTACGATTGACCCATTGGAATGCAATACAAGCCACTGCGGTGCGAGTCGTCCGTTAAAGCGGTTCGCCAGCGAATAAGTGTAGGCTCCGGCTTCGGTAAGCAACAATGGCGAGCCTTTTTCAAGTCCGGCAACCGACACGTTCTCGAGGAGTGTATCGCCCGTAAAACACAGCGGACCGGCTACGGCATCGTTTCCGGCCGGCAATTCCGCTCCCGAAGCGCTTAGTATGCGATGTGGCCAATGCAACAAGGTAATTTTTGTAAGCTGATCGGTACCTACATCGGTAATGGCCCATTTTTTACCGCGCGACTTTTTAATGGTTTGTACCTGCATCAACAAGGCTACGGCATTGCCTACCAGTGCATGGCCGGGTTCAACGAAATAGGTAAAATTCGATTTTTTAATTTTGATTAATGCATCAGCCCAGCCTTTAAGCGAAGGAAAATGATCTTTTTCAGAAAACGGTATCCCCAGGCCACCTCCAATGTTAATTTCCTGAATGGGTTGGCCCAATTGCAACAAACGGGAAGCCCAATCATGCATTTGGTGAAGTGCATCCTCAAAGCTGTGCAGGTTGTCCATTTGAGTACCAACGTGCACATGCACACCCGACACAGGCAGCTGAAGTTTAACCACCAACGCCTCCAACTCTTCGACCGGAATTCCAAATTTCGACGATGTGTGTCCGTGCGCCATCAATTCTTGATTAGCATTTTTCTCGGTATATGCACCATAATCAGCCAAATTGAGTCGCAATATCAAACGGCCCTGCATTTCAGATGGCTGTATAATGCCGTCGAGCGCTAGAATTGCGTCCGGATCGTCCATAACCACGCGGGCACCGTTCTGAAGTAGCATTTTACAGAGTTCCACATCCTGCACCGGACTGTTATACGAAATAGAACTGTATTGCATCCCCGCCAAACAGGCCAAATCGATTTCGGCTCTGCTCGCACAGTCGGCTCCCACCTGCATCGAAGAAAGCAATTGCAAAACAGATAGTGAAGGATTGGTTTTTACGGGATAGAAGATGCGCTGCCTTGCACCCGTGAACGATTCAATATGCGCAACATTTTCTTTGAGTTGCGCCTCGCTTACAATCCACGCAGGAGAACCGTAAGACTGAATCAAAGACTCAATATCAAGGTTTTTGCCCCAGTCGACCAATTGCGCTTTATCCATACGATTTACTAAAAATAATTGCTCTAAATGGGAGTGTTAAACTCCGTGTGTAAATTTAGCACGTAAAGATTTCTAAAAAGTTAATCCTAAAAAATGAAATGTGTAGATTTAATTATACCAAGTGCATAAATACAAAGTTCGATAAAAGGGTGAGCGCGATTTTGCTTGCCTGCTTAAAAAAATCTGTGCAAATTGAAAATAGTTTCAATTTTGTATTTTGAAACTATATAACAAACGCTTTTTCGCTTTGTAACAACAAACAAACTAAGTGCTGCTTGTTATCTGTCTTACAAAAGAGAATTGCGTACAACATGCCTATTATGAAAACAATACACTTAATCTATCCGGTGCTTTTACTTATAGCTTCTTGTGATGCAGAAAAAAACAAATCCGACAATCGCGGTGCACCAGTAATTATTCAAAAACAAAAGTCAATTACAGGAAGCTGTATTTACACATACGAAGGATATGGCCGTGAGGAATGGTTTGAAGATGATTGCGATAAATATGAAGTGGGCGATACCTTAAAAGGGGCCGCTTCTAAAAAGTAAATCTCCTAACTTCTTGTTCTAGTTAACTACGGCGAATTTGATTCACCATCTAAAAAAACACCCATTTTCCTATTGGTGGCATTGCCTACCCGTTTATCCCTTCGAAAAAGAAATTTACTTGATTCTCGCGGGTATTTTGGCGCATCAATTACACCAGCATCATCACCGGATTCTCGAGATTTGCTTTCAGCGTTTTGAGGAATTCTGCACCTGCCACACCATCCACAACACGATGGTCGCAGCTTAGCGTAACCTTCATAACATTACCCGGAACAACAGCACCATTCTTTACAACCGGCTTTTGCTGAATGCTTCCTACCGCAAGAATACAGGCATCGGGCGGATTGATGATGGCCGTAAACTGATCGATATCGAACATGCCCAGATTGCTTATGGTAAAGGTATTCCCTTCCCAGTCGGCAGGCTGCAATTTCTTCGCTTTGGCCTTCGCTGCATATTCTTTAACCTCTGCCGATATTTGCTGTAATCCTTTTTGGTCGGCAAAACGAACTACAGGAACCAACAAGCCGTCTTCAACCGAAATGGCTACACCAATGTGAATATGGTGGTTTGTGCGAATGGTATCACCCAACCACGCTGAGTTGATGCTTGGATGCTTGCGCAAGGCCATCGAACAGGCTTTAACTACAAAGTCGTTGAACGAAACTTTAACATCTCCTGCTGCATTGATGGCCGAACGTGCAGCCATTGCATTGTCCATATCGATTTCAATGGTGAGGTAGAAATGCGGTGCACTGAACTTGCTTTCGGCCAGTCGACGGGCAATAACTTTACGCATCTGGCTCACCGGCGTATCGGTAAAGCTTTCTTTTCCGGCCGGAACGAATACCGGAGCCGCTTTGGCAGATGCAGCAGCCGGACTGAATTGTTCTACATCGCGCTTCACGATGCGTCCGCCATCGCCCGAGCCGGCAATTTGCGAAATATCGATGCCCTTGTCGTATGCAATCTTTTTCGCCAGTGGCGAAGCTTTTAAGCGGCTATCGGAGGATGCAATTGCAGGTGTTGCTACCGCAGCAGGTGCGGTAACCGGAGCCGAAGTTTCTTTCGGAGTCGATACCGGCGCAGCTTCTTCTTTGGCAGGTGCAGCAGATCCACCGGCGAGCAATGCCTTGTAATCTTCGCCTTCCTTTCCAAGAATAGCGAGCACCGAATCTACAGGCGCTCCTTTACCTTCTTCAACACCAATGTATAATAGAAAACCATCATGGAACGATTCAAAATCCATCGTAGCCTTGTCGGTTTCGATTTCTGCAAGCAAATCGCCCGATTTTACCTTGTCGCCAACTTTCTTATGCCATTTCGAAACCACACCTTCGGTCATGGTATCGCTCAACTTGGGCATTTTTACGATTTCTGCCATCTTGCTTTCCGTTCTTTAGTTTTCAATAATGTATGGATAATCTTCCTGCACGTATACGTCGCGGTATAATTCGCTTGGATCCGGATAAGGTGATTCTTCAGAGAAACGCACCGACTCTTCGACTACGGCTTTAATGCGCTCGTCGATGGCTTCAATTTCAGCTTCTGTAATCCACTTCTTCTTTTTCAATGTTGCCAAAACCTGCTCAATCGGATCCTGCTTTTTGTATTCTTCAACTTCCTCCTTTGTGCGGTATTTGCCGGGATCAGACATGGAGTGGCCGCGGAAACGGTACGTTTTAATTTCGAGCAATACCGGGCCTTTCCCGCTTCGCGCATGGTTTACAGCCCATTCTGTAGCCT
>JBKCFX010000396.1:0-5685 GCA_046303595.1 Bacteroidia bacterium | reverse complement strand
GGCCTTCGCTGTATATTTGTTCTCCTTGAATGTACGAATATCCCAATTATACCGGCAGTTTCTTTGGTAGAATATTCCTTTGCTTTTTCGAAATCTTCGGCATTAACAGCGTCGAGGTATAGTTTTGCAGTTTCTTCAGGGCCGGCACCGCCAGAACAAGAAAACAGAAGGCCAGCCACTGCAAGCGAAGCCCCGATTACGAGTTTTTTCATAGGGTTTGTAATTTTATACAAAAATGAATGAATTTACTTTTGCGTTTCAACTTGATGAAATCAGATTTCAACAAAGTTATGCGCAATCTTAATGGGCACAAATGCTAGTTACGCAAATTGCTCGGGTAATTTTTCAACCAGCATGCCGAAGAAGTTCGTCAAGGGGCCTTCGGCCATCATTTTCATGAATGCGTTCATCTCGCCGTTGAACAATAGTGCCACTTCGCACTTATTATCAGCTTCTCGCAATTCAGCTTCTAAGGTAAACGGAAAGGGCGATTTCCCGAACGATTCCAATACAATTTTTCCTTCAGGTAAACGCTCGCGCACCTTCATCTCAATCTGGGCCATTCCTTTTATGGCAAAGGAACACGAGTCGGCATCTGAATTCCAACCTTCTACCCTGTCGGGCATGAGGTTTTTTAAATTGTTAATGTCGGCCAGATAAGCATACACCTTGCTGCGAACTGCCGGAATGCTCTTGAATCCTGTATTGATCGTTAACATAATCAGGCGATTTTGAGCGAAGACCCCCACGCCTCCGGATTGTTCTTCCACGAGCGTAACAAATCTTCATCGGACTTGGAGACATATTTATTGGCGAGTGCTCTCTCGAGCAATGTATCGTAATTGCTCAGACTAAAAAAAGGACATTTCTCTTTTTCGAATACCGAGCGTGCGGTGTCGAAACCATAATCAAAAATGCTTACAAGTCCTTTTACGATTGCTCCCGATTCGCGCAAGGCCTGAACAGCTTTAATGCTGCTTTGCCCGGTTGAAACCAAATCTTCAACTACAACAACCGTTTGCCCCGATTCAAGTTTACCTTCAATCAGGTTTTCCATACCATGACCTTTGGCAGCTGCACGTACATATACGAATGGAATTCCCAATTCTTGAGCAACGAGCGCACCATGAGCAATACCTCCGGTAGCAACGCCTGCAATAACGTCGGGCTTTTCAAATTTCTCAACAAGTGCCTTCGACATTTCCTGGCGGATGAAGGTGCGAACCTTGGGAAAGGAAAGTGTTAAACGGTTGTCGCAATAAATGGGCGACATCCAGCCCGATGCCCACTGAAAGGGTTTGGCAGGCTGCAGCTTTATAGCTTTAATTTGCAGCAGAAAATCTGCAAGCTGTTCCGCTGTATCTTTTTTGAAAATCATGCCCCAAAAATACGTCGTTTACTTCAACCAAAAATCCATAGTTTTCAACAATCTGACATGTGATTTTGTGCGAAACTTACCTCTGCGCATACTTTCAGGAAAGGGACAACAGACCATCGTTGACGCGATAAAAATTCTTGAAAACGAAAACGTTGAGCATGTATACCTGAACGAAATTTCATTCGATGAAGGTATCGCATTGTTGAAAAATCGTTTCAAATTTATTAGGGCTGCAGGTGGCCTCATACGCAATCATGATGGCAACTATCTGTTAATACATCGTCTAGGGCAATGGGACTTACCAAAAGGAAAAATAGAAGCCGGTGAATCGGATGAACTGGCAGCCGAACGTGAAATCGCAGAAGAAACAGGTGTAAGCCTTGAAAAACCACTCCGCTACTTATGTTCGACTTGGCATACCTACATGCAAAAAGGGAAAGCCTACCTAAAAGAAACGGTTTGGTTTAGCGGATTTTCAAAACACAATAGCCCACCAATTGCGCAACATGAAGAACATATTGAAACGGCTATATGGTGTACGGAAGTTGATACCGCCGAAAAGCTATGTAGCTCCTACCGTTCGATTTCCGATGTTTGGGAGGTCTGGAAAGATTCTACGCACAATTAATCCTTCACTAAGCCTAAAAAGGAATCTTCAATTCCTGTCTCCGGACCTTCTGCCGGAGCTTTGTAATAGTATCCTTTGCTATTGATGAGAAAATAGCCATTCGCATCGAGTGTTTCGGGAATATCCCTAAAGACATCAGAGCAGGATGCGAAATCGGCAACCAGCAAGTTGCTTTTTATCGATTCGAGCGCACGACTCAATCCTGTTTTTTCTGAGGTCTTTACCACGACCAAGAATTCAACATCATTCTTGAATCGTTCTTTAAAGGCTTGCAGCATAACCAGTTCGCGATAGGTTGCCTGCGAAAAACTCGCGTAAAAGCACAGGTAAATTGGCTTCCCTCTCAGATCTGAGAGGCGCATGGCTTTTCCGCTTAAAAGCTTGAAGCTAAAGTCGGGTACCTCCCTACCCTTCGCATACTTGAGCCAATCGGATTTGATCGTTGTTATACTTTGTTTTACCTGCGGATAAATGGATTGTGCCACCAGCGAATCGAGCATCCATTCGAAAGAAATATCGCGAAATCCATTTTGATTTCTGAGTTGACTTATGCCGAGTAAGAATGCGAATTCGCGCACTTCGGGATGCATGGCCAGGGTGTCGTTTCGAAATTCTGTCCACAAGGGTTTCCATGCTTTTTCGCGAAGCGCATTTTGCAACTTTATTCCATTACGACCATTGAGCTTTTGAAGGATGAATCCATTGTATAAATTTCTAAAACTTTCAATCCAAGCAATATTGGCCGGTTCTGCATCCTGTTCAAAATACTTTTGCATAAGTCTTGCGCGTGAGTCGGATTCAGCAACGATTTCTATATATGCCGTTCGGTAAAAAACATAATTTCTTAGCGCGGTTAAAGGATGATTTTCATAGTTTTTACGAAGCGTATCAGTGAAGTATTTCACTTCTTTGGCACGACGAATTGCAGTAAATTTCAATAGTTCAAGCAGTCGAATGTCGCACAATGAATCTACAGCCGCCATGGCCAGATTTAATTCGCGTGAAAACCCTTTTCGGATTATGGCTCTTTCCTCCTTCCCTATCCAATCGACCCAAAGCGTATCGTTGTTTTCAACGTAAAATCCGGTCGAAGCGTTTTGTGCATTGATAAAATAACATCCGCTCTGTGATAATTCGATTGCCCTGTATGCGTTGTCGAGTATTCGCTCTGCAACGCGCGAATCTTTCATTAAGATTGCATCACCTAATTTTGTAATGCTGCATTGAACCGGTGCATCGGATCGCAGCATTAAAATGGTCTGGGCTTGAGCTACCGTTTGTAATGCTTCAAGAAAAATTAGCAGGAGCAGAATTGAATTGCGCATATAAAAATGAACGCGAAATGTACGGTTTTATGTTTCGTTGCAAACAACAATGTTGGTCATAATTCTAAAGAGACCTTACCCGAAACAGAGAATCAACAATAAATGCTAACTTTACCGCTTTAATAACGAGACAATTGAATGAAGAATAAATACGTAAACTTTATAACTGACGAACATTTGTTGACCTGCATTGGGAATCTGCACTGTGCATACTTGAAGGCAAAAAACAACATAAGCAAAAAGACCTTTTACAAAAATAAGGTTGATACTGTTAAATTAACCTTTGATGCCAGGCTTAATAACATTGATGAAGAGAACTTAATTCAAGCAGAGATTCTTAGACAAATAGACAAATCGATAAATAATTCCATTGGCACGTTCCACGAACAAATATTAGGAGGAATTGATGGTTTCGAAGTAGGCAGTTTAAGTGGTTATGATATCAAAGCAGTCGACAATTCACTATTTGCTGATATTAAAAATAAGCACAACACAATGAATAGTAAATCAGCAGAAGCTCTTTTTCAGACCTTAGCACGATATGCTGATGATAATAAAAAAGCTAAATGTTATTGCGTTCAGATTTTAGCTAAGAAAAGTTTCTGCAATTTGTGGAGTGGCATCATTAATCATAAAGAATACAGCCACAGTAGAGTTTATAAAATTTCAGGCGACCAATTTTACGCATTACTTTCAGGACAAGACGATGCAATGTATCAACTTTACAAAGCATTGCCAATAGCCATAAAAGACTACTTGAAATCTTTCAACCAAAATGAAGAGATTGCGGAAAACTCTGCCTTGGATGAAATAAAATCAAAAACTAAAAAGAGTAAGCGAAGTGTTTTAGACCAAATTACTTTTGAAAATTACAGCTATTATCTTGGCTTTGACAAGTTATAATATTGGTTCAAAAATTTTACAATTGAATAACCAACTTCTGTTCCTAAATTAACAGGAACGGCATTCCCAATTTGTTTGTATTGTTGAGCCATAGAACCCTCAAAAGTCCAATCATCGGGAAAAGTTTGGATTCGAGCATACTCTCGAACTGTAAAAGGTCGAGTTTCTTCGGGATGACATCTTTCAGTCTGTTTTTGAGCAGGACTACAAGTTAAAGTTAAACAAGGTTCATCCCACCCAATTCTGCGTGCAATTCCAGTTTTTCCTCCGCCTAGATGAAAACTTCCACCCATAAATTCTTTTTGAATATCAAGAGGTAAATCTCGCCAATACCCTTTTTGTGGAACTAAATCCAAAACAACTTTCTTGCTTTGTGGGTATTTTGCACCTGGCGATTTGGGAACATTGGTTTCATAGAGTTCTCCCTTCTTTAAGGCATCTTTTAAACTGTAAATTTTGTTGTGCGGTTTCGGATATTCATATTTCAAATCAATATCTTTTCTTACTCCAACCAATATTAAGCGCTCTCGTTTCTGCGGCACTTTATAGTTTATAGCTTTTAAGACTTGGACAGGAACAACATTGTAGCCAATTTCATCTAAAATTGAAATCATACCTTTCAAAGTTTTTCCATTCTCGTGACTAAGTAAACCACGGACATTTTCTCCAATACAAATTGGCGGATTAACTTCTTTGACAACTCTTGCAAATTCATAAAACAAAGTTCCTCTTGCATCAGCAAGACCAAGTTTTTTTCCTGCATAACTAAAAGCTTGACAAGGGAATCCGCCAGTTACGACATCAACTGTATTATGATATTCAGTAAAATTAAAATCTTTAATATCGCCCTCCAAGACTTTCCAGTTTGGACGGTTTTTTTGCAAAGTTTGACAAGCCCATCTATCAATCTCATTCAATGCGACACATTTCAATCCGGCTTTTTCCAAACCAACTGCCAAGCCGCCGGCTCCGGCAAACAATTCTAATACAGTATATTCATTATAAGGTTCAACAAAGTTAGAAACAGAATCTTCTACATCGTTACTAAAAAAATCAGCAAAAAGCGTTTCAACCTGTTCACGTTTATAAACACGGTAATTGCTCATAGGCTCGCGAACAGCAGACAATTTACCTTCCCTATCCCAACGTCTAAGCGTTTCTTTGCTTTTACCGATAAGTTCAGATGCTTCGGACAGCGACAAGTATTCTTTCATAACCAAGTTATTTAACATTATACAATGGTTACGAATGTAAGATAAAAAATGAAACAGACTACAACGAACGAAAAAAAACGACGAACGCCCAAAACATGTTTGGCAAAAGTGGCGGTTTCGTGCTACGTGTAACAGTTTTTACTAAACTTTAAGGTCTGTACTTTAAATGAAGTTTTGTGCTAAAAACGCCACCTTCGCAAAGCCCTAAACCGCTTGGAGTATTTATAAATTGAATGA
>JBKCFX010000395.1:0-1710 GCA_046303595.1 Bacteroidia bacterium | reverse complement strand
ACAATGGTGTATGATGCTTCACCTTTTTCATCAAATGACCCAACTTCCGATGAGGTAATATTTCTTCCGTTTGACTTGAGTAATGCGAATAATGCAAGTCTTGCGTTTGATATCGCTCACATTAAAACTGCCTTTTGCAATACATATATTGGTCTTCAAGTACAGGCATCTACCGATTGCGGCGAAACGTTTCCATTTGAACTATACAATAAAAATGATGCTTCGACCATAACAACCAATTGCGGAGGTCCTAATCAATGCCCATGCAGCCAAGCAAGCCCTCTGCCTTTGCAAACCGTTAGTGGAACATATCAGGCATCTGCCGATAATCCATGGAGGCCTACAATCTGCGCTGATTGGCGAAATGAAACTATTGATCTTAACGCATTGCTAGGAAATGAATCGGTTATTTTAAGGTTTAAAGCCAATAAGGCAACCTTCAGAGCAAACAACATATACATCGATAATGTTTGCTTGAATCTATCCTATAATCCGCTTAACAAACCCGCTATTGAATTGAATAATGAGCGATTTGCTGTTTTCCCAAATCCGAGCACAGGAAACTTTAAGTTGTTTGGTTCCGCTCATTTAGGAGAAACAATACAGTATAGAGTTGTAAATTCAGCTGGTCAGTTGGTTCAAACCGGAGCAATTACTGCTAACGACAATCAGCTGAAGACCGATATTTCAATGGCTGAATTTTCGTCAGGAATCTACACTCTACAGCTGTTTTCTGCATCACGAACTCAAACTTTGAAAATTATTCATCAAAAACCATAAACCCTATGAACGATTGGCCACTTTGGGAAGTATTTATCCGCAGTAAAAACGGACTCGAACACCGGCATTGCGGAAGCCTTCACGCATCCGATGCTGCAATGGCACTCGAAAATGCACGCGATGTTTACACACGTCGAAGCGAAGGAGTAAGCATCTGGGTCGTACCTTCGGCCGCAATAACGGCTTCCAATCCGGAGGAAAATGGCGAGCTATTCGAACCCGCAGCCGATAAGGTATACAGGCATCCTACCTTTTACGATTTACCCATTGAAATTAAACACATGTAAAATCATTTTAACAAACTGTAAACTACCTCTAATTCATGAAACGAATTATCATCGGTATCTCTTTTTGTTTTTGCCTTCAACAATACGGCATAGCGCAGGAGAAAACTACATCCAATTTACCCGATATCGATAAAATTGAATTCAAGCCAACTCGCTATTTCGTTAGTTCCTATGGAACAGGTAATGCGATATACCGCGATTTTGCTACATCTCCTTTGTTTTACCGAGGACCTTTGATGTCGCTTCAGATGGCATGGCAAAAACATCGGCCTCAAAGCATGCGAGAATGGGCTCTGCAAACTAATTTTTCGCCGGCGCAGGCACAATTGAGCGATGAACAAACCTATAAAACCAAATCTACTTCAGTTTTTTCAAGCTCATCGTTGGTGTATTCTTATCTGCATCAACTCTCTAAATTAACCAAAGGCAAGTTTACGTGTGCGGCGGGTGGAATGTGGTTCAATACGTTCAACTTCCGCCTCAACCAATCGCTCGGAAACAATGCCGTGGGAATGGAGTTTTTCAGCAATATCATGGCTTCGGGTCGTGTTACGTACGATGCCAGTCATTCCAAATCGGGGCGTCGTTATTTCTTAAAATACTTGTACTTCACACGTCAACCGCGCAACCAACGTTTATCGTT
>JBKCFX010000394.1:0-1702 GCA_046303595.1 Bacteroidia bacterium | reverse complement strand
CTTTTGCAAAGTACTACAATGCCTATAAATCGACCAGAACTTCAACAATTCGGACATCTCGAACTACTTGCAAGGCAGGTTGTTGAGGGGTTCATTACCGGCTTACATAAAAGTCCTTTTCATGGCTTCTCTGTTGAATTCGCAGAGTATCGTTTATACAACCAAGGTGAATCGACACGGTATATCGACTGGCGCCTTTTTGGAAAAACCGAGAAACTTTTCGTGAAGCGATTTGAAGAGGAAACCAATCTTCGTTGCCAAATTGTTCTCGACAACTCTTCATCAATGCATTATCCGCTTGATGCTAACCAGAGAGGCTTGGATAGTAAATTACAGTTTTCGGCAAAAGCTGCTGCCGCTTTGACGTACATGCTGAATAAGCAAAGAGACGCAACAGGCTTGAGCATTTTCTCTGACGACTTAAATCTTCATACACCTGCGCGATCTTCTGGTGTTCACATGGCGATGATTTATACAGAACTTGAGAAGCTTATCGATACTACTTGGGATAAGATACCGCATAAAAGCAATACAGCCAAAGTTCTGCATACGCTAGCCGAAGCCGTGCACAAGCGCAGTCTTATCGTTTTGTTTTCGGATATGTTTGAAGATAATGTCGAATCAGAAGCTCTGTTTGGGGCATTGCAGCATTTGAAACACAACAAACATGAAGTATTGTTATTTCATGTCGCCGATCGAAATCGGGAACTTGAATTTGACTTCGAGAACAGACCGTATAAATTTATTGATCTTGAAACAGGTGAAGAAATAAGGCTACAACCATCCGAAATTAAAGAAACATATGTAAGGCAGGTACAGGAATTTATTCAAGATTTAAAACTAAGGTGCGCGCAATACAAAATTGACTTTATTGAAGCGGATATCAATCAAGGTTATGCGCAAATTCTACTGCCTTACCTGCTAAAGCGTGGCAAAATGCGCGTATAACGTAGCAATTTTTACATTGTTATTGTTTGTCCAATTGCAGGTATTATTAGATGTATCCCTTCTCGACTAAAATGCTCGCGCACTTGCTCATGGTTGATTTCAATCGGCGGGAAAGTATCGAAATGCATGCCGATGACACTCTTCACATTGAGCAATTTTGCGGCTTCCACTGCGCGCTCATAGCCCATTGTAAAATGATCGCCTATCGGCAAAAATGCAAATTCGGGTTTGTAATACTGTCCGATTAAGTGCATGTCGCCAAAAAGATCGGTATCGCCGGCATAGTAAAAAGTACGTTGGCCACACGTTATAGCAAATCCATTTGGATTTCCACCATAGGCACCATCCGGAAAAGAGCTGGAATGTAGGGCTTGCGTGAGGCTGATGCTCAGGTTGGGCAGGCGGTAAGTTCCGCCGGTATTCATTCCGATGGTTTGTTCAACGCCTTTTTCGGCAAACCAAGAAGTAATTTCGTAATTCGCCAGAATAGGAGCACCGCATTGCTTGGCAATCGATTCGGCATCGGCAATGTGATCGCCATGCGCATGACTGAGGACAATTAAAGTCGGATTAAGAGAACTCAATTCTATCGAGACCGCCTTAGGATTGGGACTGATGAAAGGATCGAACAAAATTTTATGTTCGGAATAATGCACCTCGAAACACGAATGACCGTAATAGATGATTTTCATAAAAAACAGAATATTTTAGCGAAGATAAAAAAACCTCCAGACCGCTAGGCCCGAAGGTTACC
>JBKCFX010000393.1:0-2928 GCA_046303595.1 Bacteroidia bacterium | reverse complement strand
AGGCTTACCTGCGCATGCGCTGCGCCACAAATAAATACAGATAAATGGAGAAAGAATTTATTCATAATGGGAAATTAATCAAAATGTAGATTTCTGGAAATCGTTGATACGGCTTCGCCAATGTGCCGGCACCTGAATGCTCTGCTGATTTCGATAGTGATAGCAAACGGTAATGGACTTGCCTTTCGCTTTTAACAACGGACCGGTATCTCCGGCAACAATAAAATCGTGGTCAAAAACAATGCTTTTCGTCCCGATAGAACTTATGTGTGTTTCGATGTACAATGAATCCGTCATCAAGACCGGAATCTTAAAGTCAAATTCAAGGCGTGCAATAAGAATTCCGGTTTCCTCCCAGTTATGACCCGGAGCGATGATTTCATTGAAAAAATCGACCCGGGCATTTTCCATAAACGTTGCATACTTGGCATTGTTTACGTGACGAAGCACATCGAAATCTGAAAAGCGCAATTGAATTTTGGTTGAGTGAACAATCATTCAGCGAATCGAGTAAGAATATAACACATACGTGAACAAATACGTGATGAAGAATTAGACCAAAATCACCACATGTCTATCCAATACATTCAAAGTTCAAATGTATAAAATCTTGGCGCCTATCGAACAGGCGGTTCAAATAGCATCGCGAAGTCGATTGTTTTGTAAAACAAGAAATTACCTGATAATAATCAGTTACATCGCATACAATTATCATGATTTCAAATGCGAATCCGAGTGAAATTCGCACAGAAAGCCAAAACGATTATGACAGATACCCTGATTTATATTATTCCATTCGACCAGTGCTCGCGCAACAGAATTCTTGAAGTTGGTGGCAAAAATGCTTCTATTGGCGAGATGCTAAACGGCATACGCCACAAAGAATTTAGGATGCCTGAAGGTTTTGTATTGAGTTCGCTTGCCTTTGAAAAGTTTATCAAAACAAAACGATTGAACGAGAAAATTGCCGGAGAACTTTTTGGAACGAATGCTTTTGATGAAATTGGATTGGTAAGCGCTTCAGAAAAGATTCGTAAACTCATTCTCAACGCACAGATACCTGATGCTATAAGCCATGCGACTAAATTAGCCTATGAAGCACTGTGTAAAAACGAAACCGATTGCACCGTTGCAGTTCGCTCTTCTGCAAGTGCCGAAGATTTACCCAAAGCCAGTTTCGCAGGCATTCATGATTCGTTTCTGAATGTGCGTGGGTATCAGGAGCTGAATCAAGCTATTTTGCAATGTTATGCATCACTTTACTCACCACGCGCCATTCGTTACCGCGAAGTGATGCACTATCCGCACGACAAAGTCCAACTTTCGATTGCGATACAGCGCATGATTCGTTCAGATTTAGGAGCATCGGGTGTTAGTTTTTCGATTGACCCAGACAGCGGTTTTCGCGATGTGGTTATTGTAAATGGTGCTTGGGGTCTTGGCGAAACCATCGTTCAAGGAATTGTTATTCCGGATGAATTTCATGTATCCAAGAAAATGTTGAATAAGGCCGTTCAACCCATCATTAACAAACGAATGGGAAGCAAAGCTGTAACGCAGGTATTTGACACACATGGACGAGGTACAATTTCGGTCGATACCGAAAACGCTAAAAAAGAAAATTATTGCATCAGCGATACAGACGTTCTCACAATCGCTTCAATTACATGCGAAATCGAATCCTTTTATGGTTTTCCGGTTGATGTAGAATGGGCAAAAGATGGTATTTCGGGGAAAATTTACATTGTGCAGGCAAGACCGGAAACTGTAAAATCGAAACAAGATATCTACCAGGTTAAATCGTATGTCTTATCGGCTCGTGGTAAACTTCTCTGTACGGGTACGGCTGCGGGTCAAGGCATTATTAGCGGAAGAATTAGGGTTTTACACGATCCATCTGAGATGCATTTGCTTCAGAAGGGAGAGATCGTTTTGACTGAAGCAACGAATCCCGACTGGGATCCTGTATTTAAACGAGCAGCCGGAATTATCACGAGTAAAGGAGGCAGAACAAGCCATGCAGCTATTGTTGCGCGCGAAATGGGAACAGTGGCACTGGTCGGAGCTACTGATGCCTTAAAGGAAATTCACGATGGTGCCGATGTAACGCTCGATTGTTCGCAGGGACGAATGGGCAGTGTGTATGAAGGTCTTTTACCATGGACCGAAACGGTGCATAATTTTGAAGGAAGTCGATTGCCATCTACAAAGCCTCAGTTTATCCTCGCAAATCCCGATCAAGCGTATGCACTCTCGTTTTACCCCTCGGCAGGCGTTGGAT
The DNA here is from genome assembly GCA_046303595.1 of Bacteroidia bacterium. GTDB lineage: Bacteria > Bacteroidota > Bacteroidia > M30B66 > M30B66 > CAMCXT01. The sequence continues at coordinate 647 of JBKCFX010000393.1, read as the reverse complement.
TGATGCGACTTGAATTTGTGATCGCAGGAAGCATCGGTGTGCACCCGCTAGCACTTGTTTACAAAAACAGCGTTAAGCGCATCGAAGACCGAAAAATAATTGATGACCTAACCAAAAACTACGCAAGGCCTGAAGATTACTTTATAGAAAAACTCTCTGAAGCAGTTGCCACCATTGCCACAGCATTTTATCCACGCGATGTGATTGTGCGCATGAGCGATTTCAAATCAAACGAGTATATGAACCTTATCGGAGGTGAATCGTTCGAACCGATTGAAGAAAATCCGATGTTGGGTCTTCGCGGTGCCTCGCGGTACTACAGCAAATTGTATAAGGAAGCATTTTTGCTTGAATGCCTCGCCATGAAAAGGGTGCGCGAAGAGATGGGCTTTCACAATGTAAAATTAATGATACCATTTTGCAGAACACCCGACGAAGGCCGAAACGTGTTGACAATTATGGAGAAGGCCGGTTTAAAGCGTGGCGAGAACGGATTGGAGATTTATGTTATGGCCGAAATTCCATCCAACATTTTGCAAGCTGGAGAATTTGCCCGAATTTTTGATGGATTTTCAATTGGCAGCAACGACCTAACACAGCTCTGCCTCGGCATCGACCGCGATTCGGCCGATGTAGCCTATTTATTC
>JBKCFX010000392.1:0-12691 GCA_046303595.1 Bacteroidia bacterium | reverse complement strand
ATCCAAGTCTAATTGCCAATGTAGGTGCGGAGTATCGCAGTGAAAAATCGGGGTATTTCTATGTTGGTTGTTCGCTCAATCGTCCGTTTTCGCCCATATACAAATCGGTAATCGATTACGTCATTAACAACCAGGTGGTTCACAATGCCTTCGCCGATTTGCGCGGTGCATACCTAACAGTTGATTTTCGCTATTTCTTTCACGAAGATCCTGCGCGAAAAAAGGCAAAATTACCTGGCGAGAACCGGAGAAGGGAGTGATGTTTGGAAACTAAATACAAATGAACAAAAGAGTGAATAGATTACTTCATAGAATTAGGATTTTTTCGCTTTTATCAGAGTAAAGTCAAAAAGAAATATCTTTGAACTTAAATAACCCATTGAATCAATTCAAAAATCAAAATATGCTAAAGAAAACCATAATTTGTCTATTGGCGGCTCTAGGATTAAGTCTCGGGAATATTCAGGCGCAAACGCCAAGCAAAACAGACAAAAACGCAACGCCTAAAACGAGCGCAAAATCTTCGAGAGGAAAACGCAAGGCGCAGGCTCCAGCGAAAGGAGAGGCAAATCCAAAACAAAGCCCCTCTAATGGTGGTACCATTGCAATTGAAAGGCCGACAGACGGCGGTGGAAAAGGAAAGCCAAGCTTGGCTCCGGAATTTGCAGCCGAGTTAGACACCGTATTCAGAAACATTGTAAATCAAGGAACGCCCGTTGTGCGTGATCTTCCAAATGGCCAAACGAATTACAGCGAACAATTCATCGAAGCCAAAGGCAGCGCAGTGATTGATACAGAGAAATTTAAAAATCCTGCACAAGCGCGACTTATGGCAGAACGCGGCGCCATCGTTGTAGCACAGCGAAATTTACTCGAAATTGCAAAAGGTGTAAATGTTATCGGCGAAACTACTGTTCAGGACATGATTACTACCGGCGACTTCGTTTACACACGAGTTGAAGGCGTTGTGAAGGGCGCAAAACAATTCGGTCCATCGCGCGAAAACAATGGCGCTATAGAGGTTACACTTCGAATGCCCATGTTCGATGAAAAGAATGGACTATCGGCCGGTTTTAATCCCAGTTCATACGACAATATGCGTCGAATTAATGGCATGGAGAATGCGCCCGAACTTGCCAATATCGCTGCTGCAGCAACAGGGTTGATTGACGGAGAAAATCCGCTATTGTTTAATTTAGGTGGAAAGCAAATCGACCCTTCCATGTTTCCGGTAATTTTCGACGAAAACAACAAAGTATTGCTCGACTTCTCCAAAATATACCAGCAAACAGGCAAAGTACCTAAAGTGATGGGGCTTTCTAAAGAATTGTTGCAGAGTTTTGGCAACAAAAAAGGAGTCGAAATAATTGACCTCATTCAAAACGCAGCGAATGGGAAAATAACCTTGGCCGATCCCTTGAAAAAAAGTAAAATCAATTGGGCCAAGATTGGCAATATTTCGGGTAAGGTTGGTAAAATTTTGTTGAACATTCTTTTGTAAAAGCATTGGATGAAAAAGATTTGTTTTTTAGTGATGCTTACCCTGAGTTTATCGGGAGTGGCTCAAAATATAACTGAAGTAGAGGCTACCGGTTCCGGACTAACAAAAGCCGATGCACTTCAGGATGCATTAAGAAATGCGGTCAGTCAAGGTGCCGGAGTGGCGTTAAAGAGCGAAACCAAGGTTGAAAACTTCATGGTTGTAAGCGATGCGATTGCCACCAACACGCAGGGATACATCAGCAAATACACCGTTGTGAGGGAGGTTCCCTTTCCGGGTCGATTCGAAACAACCGTAAAAGCAATTGTTTCGCTTGATCCCATTAAGGCCGACTTTCAATTGCTTTCAAAAACAATCGGAGGCGTGCGTTTTTTAGCTGCGGTCGACGAATCGAAAGCCAAGGCAGACAAGGCTACATACGATTTTGCTGTTGAAAAAATCAACGCCCATCTTGCCTCGAAAAATTATCGTTATATCGAGAAAAATGTATTTGAACGCCTTCGTAAGGAAGCAATGAATATGGCCGAGGAAAGCGATACGGGAATAACCAATGTTCAGCGGATGGGGATAATGGCCGACGCACAGTTCTTAATCGTAGTTTCGGATATTACAAGCAGTCAAAAAGAAGGTCAGTTCGGAACACGAACCCTAAATAAAGTGAACGTGATTTGTAAAACATACGACAATTGCACAGGCGAAGGATTAGGGACAGTTATTTTGGAAAGTGGGTGGAAAACAAGTGCCGACAACCGCTCGGCGGTATCCGAAGCCATCGACAGCGGGATGGTAAAGTTGTTAAATTCTTTTACGGGTTATATTGGCAATTGGGTCAACAATGGAACTCCGTTTGAAATAAGACTATATCAAATGGGGACATTCCGCGACCTGAGGGAATTGCGCACTAAACTTAAAAACGATCCCAATTTTGGGGGTGAAATAGAGTTGACCAGTGTAAACAACTACACCAAACTGAATTGCACGTTCAAGAAGAAACCAGACGATTTAGCAGATAAAGTATTGGAGTATTGTGATGAAATTGCAACGCTTGCACCTCAAAAAATAGATGTAAAACTTATTTTTGGGCGGCAGATTTCATTTGCACCTCAAAGCTATGTCATTCCAAATGCAGTTAAACCTGAAACCAATGCACCGGGCACATCAAGTGGAAACTCAAGTGCAAAACCCGAAGCTCCGGTAAAGCAAACTCCTGAAAATGCAACGCCTAAATCAACAACGGGCACGAGTGCTAAGCCGAAATCAAAAACACCAACAAAAGGATCAGGCAAATCTAGACCAGCCACAAACAAATAACATCAAACACTCAAAAACACAGCAATGAAAGCAATTTTCTCGGCTATTGTAGCTTTTCTTTTTACAATGCAACTCAATGCGCAATCAACTGCAAGCGCAACTTATTTTACCCAAGAAGGGGAAAAAATTTGGGTAATCGTTGACGGCATCAAGCAAAACAATGTTGCATCAACGAATGTAAAAATCGGTGGATTAACACGTCCAAACTACCGCGTAAAAATTATTTTTGAAGATGAGGCCTTGAAGCCGATAGACCACAATTTGTACGTTCAAGATGTAGAATCGCAAAGAATGATGGATGTTGTGCACAATGTTCGGAAAAACAAAAAGGGTGAACATGTGGTTCGGATTAGTAGTTTTGAGGAAGTACCGGCTCCAGCCGCGGCGGCAGCCACAACCACCGGTCAAACAACGCAACCGGCACCGCAAGAAGTTACGTTTCATGCCCAAGAATGGTCAGACGCACAATACAACCAAAATGTAAACATGGGCATGGGGGTCATGGGAATGAACACGCAAGTTGGCGTTCAGGAATCCAACGACGGGGTGAACATGAATATCAACATGTCTTTACCGGGCATGGAAGGGATGAACATGAACGTAAATGCAGGTGCAACCGGATCAAGTACCACAACCACCACCACGGTGCATTCAACAACAACAACCACTACAAGTAGCGGCGGAACTAAACCGGCACAGGTTCGTCCACAACAACCGGTTGTTCAACAACAACAAGTAGTTCAACAACCCACTCCGGTAGAAGCTAAACCGGCATCGAGCAATGGCTGCATCCGCACAGCAGATAATACGGCAATAGCAAACATCACCAATAGCATCAATGGGAAAAGCTTTGCAAGCGATAAATTAAAAACAGCCGAAACATTCTTGAAAAGCAATTGCGTTACAACCGAGCAAGTAAAAACCTTGGTTAACCTGTTCAATTTTGAAGGCGATAAACTTTCATTTGCAAAAACAGCTTACGCACGTTGTGTAGATAAAGAAAACTATTACATGGTGGCCGATGTTTTTACCTTTTCGAGTAGCAGCGAAGAGTTAATGGAATTCATTGGAGCTCAATAACTAATTTTATTAATTCGAGGCCTAAAAACCGTCTTAGAAGCACAATTCTAAGGCGGTTTTTCTTTTTAAAGAGCATTGCAATTGATTTATAAAGTTTATCCATATCCTGTAAACTTATTTTCTCTTTTACAGCATTGATTTTTAAAAGAAGAATAAGGATAGGTCATTCTTGACACGAAATAATTCTGGTCACTATCGTCCCATTCTGTAGAATTTCAGTTACACGAATCTCGGGGGCTTTTTTCGTATCTTACGTTGAAGAACCTGAAAACTTTCGAAGTTGAGTCATGTTATCACGAATCAACAATGATTTAAAATTTAGAAAATCAAACAAATAGCAAAACGAATATTTTTTTGAAGAAATCTTTTGAGCAGGTAATACACATGCGCGCTTTTTTTACTTTTGCAGCGGCCGCCCGGGTGGTGGAACTGGTAGACACGCAGGACTTAAAATCCTGTGGCCATTGCGGCTGTACGGGTTCGATTCCCGTCCCGGGTACAAAAGGCTGTCGCATTGCAGAATGAGACAGTCTTTTTTCTTTTATACCACTAAATATGCATTTCTCTGTAGCATTTTGCCGAACGAGAAATTAATATTGCTTCAGAATAAATTGCGCTTCACAATTTTGCAACTTACAGCATTCAATTATCATGGCATTCAAATCTGGCTTTGTAAATATTATCGGTAAACCAAACGCCGGAAAATCGACCTTAATGAACGCTTTGATTGGAGAGCGTTTATCCATAACCACACCCAAAGCGCAAACCACGCGGCATCGCATCATTGGCATTCTCAACATTCCCGAAGAAGCGCAAATCGTTTTTTCAGACACGCCGGGCATCATTAAAAATCCGGCGTATAAACTGCAAGAATCGATGAATGCCTTTATAGAAGGCTCATTCGAAGATGCCGATGTATTTCTCTACGTAAGTGAAATAAAAGACCAACCGCGCAGCGAAGATGTTCCCGAAAAAGTACTGCAATCAGAGACTCCCTTCGTTTTAGCACTTAATAAAATTGAGCAATCGAACCAGCAGGAACTTGAGCAAAAAGTAGAAGCATGGAAAGCACTAATTCCGCGTGCGATTATCGTTCCCGTGAGTGCCGAACAGAAATTTAATCTCGAGCAACTGCTCAAACAAATTCTGCATTATTTGCCCGAAAATAGGCCTTACTTCGACCTCGATGCCTTAACCGATCGAAATGAGCGCTTCTTCGTAACCGAAATTATCCGCGAAAAAATCCTGTTGAATTACCAAAAAGAAATCCCCTATGCCACCGAAGTTGTGGTCGAAGATTTCAAAGAAGAAAGCCAGATCAATAAAATACGTGCAACGATTTACGTGATGCGCGAATCGCAAAAAGGAATCATTATAGGTCACATGGGCTCTACCATAAAAAAGGTTTCGACCGAAGCACGAATCGACATGGAACGCTTTCTGGGAAAGAAGGTTTACCTCGAATTGCAGGTGAAAGTAAGTAAAGATTGGCGCGATAATGAAAAGCAACTGAAAAGGTTCGGATATTTGCATTAACAATGGGAAAAATCGTAGCAATTATAGGCCGGCCGAATGTTGGCAAATCAACTTTGTTTAACCGCATCACCGAAACGCGGGATGCCATTGTTGATGAAGTTGCCGGCGTAACGCGCGACCGTCATTACGGTAAAGGCGAATGGTGTGGAAAAGAGTTTACACTCATCGATACCGGCGGATTTTCTTACGGATCTGACGATGTATTTGAAGATGAAATACGCAACCAGGTGACCATTGCCATGGAAGAAGCAGATATTCTGCTCTTCGTGGTTGATGTTACCATGGGCATTACCGATTTGGATGAAGCCGTTGCCGACCTAGCACGAAGAGCGCGCAAACCGGTTTTTTTGGTCGTAAACAAGGTCGATAACAACGAACGCATTCCCGAAGCTGCGGTGTTTTACGGCTTAGGCCTCGGTGAGCTGTATTGCATTTCGTCTATTAACGGCTCGGGTACGGGCGAATTGCTCGATGACCTAACACAACATATTCCAGAAGAAGTAGAAGTTGCCGACGACGAAGGCATTCCTAAAATAGCTGTTGTAGGTCGCCCAAATGTTGGAAAATCATCGTTTGTAAATGCCTTGCTGGGAAAGGAACGTAACATTGTTACGCCAATAGCGGGCACAACACGCGACACTATCCATACGCGTTATAAGGCATTTGGTCACGATTTTTATTTGGTCGACACCGCCGGACTGCGTAAAAAAGGGAAAGTACACGACGATATTGAATTTTATTCGGTGATGCGCACCGTGAAGGCCATCGAAAACTGCGATGTATGTATTTTAATGCTGGATGCGAAAGATGGAATTGAATCGCAAGATTTGAATATCCTATGGCTGGCATTGAAAAACCATCGCGGTGTTGTAATTGTGGTGAATAAATGGGATACTGTCGAAAAAGACACTCATTCCACCAAAAAATTTACCGAACACATTCTCAACAAAATTGCACCCTTTAAGGATGTTCCTATTATTTTCACTTCCGTAACTGAAAAGCAACGTTTGTTAAAGGCAATCGAAACAGCGGTAATGGTTTACGAAAACCGCAAGCGAACAATTCCTACACGGCATCTGAATGATGTTTTATTGCCAATTATTGCCGATAATCCTCCGCCATCGACCAAAGGAAAATACCTGAAAGTAAAGTACATTACGCAACTTAAACTGGGCTATCCGTCCTTTGTTTTCTTTTGCAATTTGCCGCAATACTTCAAAGATCCGTACCGGCGCTTTCTTGAAAATCAGATTAGAAAACACTTCGATTTTCATGGTGCTCCGATAGCGATTTATTTTCGCCAGAAGTAATTTTAGCTCGTTTTCTCAGACACCAATTACCCGATTCACCTGTTCGAGAATCGCGGCTTCACGTGCATTGGTTTGTTGAACGAGTGCGTTTGCATCAGCTAAAACCCGGTTAACGTATTCTTTGTCGTCGTAACCCGAGCAATTGATTTTCACATTCAACCAGGCTCCCATTACGGCAGTTCGAACGCACAGCGCCCCTACTCCGGCATCCGAAACCGAATTCGGATTTCCTTTTTGCGCCATCGCTTCAATAACATCGAAACTATCGTAAGCCAGTTGCATTACGCGAAGAGGTGTTTCGATTGCGTGTAGCGTAGCGGCCTGAATGGCAGCTTTTCGTATTGTCTTTTCTTCGGCACTGCCGTTGGGTAAACCAAATGCATCCATAATGCGGTTAAAAGCACGGGTGTCTTCATCGACAAGATACAATAACTCTTTTTCAAGCTTTACTGCGGTTTCTGCCACATCCGAAAATTCCTTCCATCGCGCATCCCAGCCGCGCTTGTGCGAACTTAAATTCGCTACCATTCCACCCAGCGCTACGCCCAATGCACCTACATAGGCAGATATAGATCCACCGCCCGGCGCCGGCGACTCTGAATGCGTTTCTTCCATGAAGGCTTTCAGGCTCATCTGCACCAGTTTTTCCTGTCCTGCGTCGCGCAGCATGTATTCGATGATGCGTTTCTCGGGTTCAAACGGACCCAATTCATCGAGGCCCATCGACTTAACTGCTATTTTAATTAGTTCGGCTTCCGAAACACCGGTTGAACGTTGTTGTTTCTCCAAGAAATACTTGCCGGCGTCGAGCATGCATTGTAAGGGAATTAAGCCGACCAGTTCCGACCCTGTAACACGAATGCCACGCGCATCGGCTTTTTTGCATACTTCGTCGAATGCAATATGCACGGGCGTTACACGAATATTGGTGAGGTTCATAGAGATTTGTGCCACGCCATATTCTTCAATGAACCAGCCGATAGCTTTCACTGCTTTTAGGGTTCCGGGCACATGCACCGGATTTCCATCGGCATCTTTAACAATTTTACCGGTAACCGGATCACCTTCGCGCAGCACCCGTCCACGCTCGCGTACATCGAAAGCGATAGAATTGGCGCGACGCACCGAGGTCGTATTGAGATTAACATTGTAAGCAATCAGGAAATCGCGCGCACCGATAACAGTTGCTCCGGCTTTGGCATTCATCACTGCCGGACCGAAATCGGGTTTCCATTCGGGCAAGTGAATTTTCTTGAAGAACCCCTCATATTCGCCCGCGCGGATTTCGCTCAGGTTGGTACGCCCGGAAACAAGCGCGGCAGATTCATATAAGTAAACCGGAATACGAAGCTCCTCTCCTACTCTTTTCGCAAGTTTGCGCGCATATTCGGCGGTTTCTTCCATTGAAATTCCTGCAACGGGAATAAGCGGGCACACATCGGTAGCGCCCATGCGCGGATGTTCGCCTTTGTGCTTGCTCATGTCGATGAGTTCGGCAGCTTTTGAGATGGCCTGAAATGCCGCTTCTATAACCCGATCGGGTGTGCCAACGAATGTAACAACGGTGCGGTTGGTGGCCTTACCGGGATCAACGTTCAGTAAACGAACACCGTCTATACGTTCGATTTCGTCGGTAATTTGTTTGATGATTGAAAGGTTAAGCCCTTCGGAGAAATTGGGTACGCATTCGATGAGTTGTTGCATTGCGATCGACTTAAAATAAAAAAGCTGCTAAATATAAATACTTAGCAGCTCTTCATAAAACGATTGGCTAAATTAGTCGGCCTTTTCAAAAGTCCACTTTGTTGATGATTTAGATGTACTGGTTTGTCCGTCTTCAGTATCGGTTTGTTCACTCTCTATGGTAAGAATCAACTCCTTAGACGAAAGCCCTTCCACAGTAAAAATCCCTTCATCCAAAACACCAAGGTATAACCCTGTTTTGTCTGAAGTATTATTTGTCCAAAACCAGATATCTTTCGATGTAGACACCGCGCCATCTTCTGTTTCGGTGCTTGTCATATCACCACCTTTAAGGATTTCCATTTCCAATGCATAGGAATATGAAACAACGTCTCCAGAGCTGGAAGTAATGGTATAAATTGTTCCATTGTAGCTGGTTGTAGTTGTAAAACTGCTACCAGCAAAACTGTTGGTGCTAGAGCCTTCTATTTTGGTTAATTTCCATTTTGCCGTTACACGAGAATCTCTCGATTTCAAAGAAATAAATGGGTCCTCTTCGCCTTTTTTACAACCGGTAAAGAAAACGCCCGAAAACACCATTAAGGCAAGCGCGATGAGTGAAATTGATTTTTTCATATTTGGTTTTTTTTGCAAAAATAGTTAAAGAACCATAAAAAATCAGGTTTATTAAATATAATAAGTCGTAACGTATGTACTGCCTGTGGGAGCTATTCATAACGTTGATAACGTTGAAATTGCCTAGCGTTTCGAGTCGTCATAATGAAGAGCCGGTAACACGAAGCTTGCCGCATATTTGGTTACTCCAACACAGTTACCCTTCCAATGAGCTCTTTGTTGAAATGCATAGAATTGGTAACATAAGCTTTCCAAACATACACATCCTGCTGAACCCCATTGCCTTTGTAGGTTCCATCCCAACCTTCGTCCGGGTCGGTCGAAACATGAATCAACTCGCCCCAGCGGTCGTAAATTTCAAGTCGAAACTTGGTGGCATAGGTGCAAACTACTTTGAAACGATCGTTTGTACCATCGCTGTCGGGCGTAAATACATTGGGCGCATAAATGGTTGGGAATGGATCTACATCTATTGTTTTGCATACCGAATCGACACATCCAAAACCGCTGGTAACGCGCAAACAAACGGTGTAATTTCCGGTATCGGCATATTGATGCGATGGATTCTCTGTAAGCGCATAGCTTCCATCACCAAAATTCCAGACAAAACTTGATGCATCGGTACTTTCATTAAAAAACTGATATACCGGATTGGCAATATCGGCCTGATTGGGTGTGCGTGAGAAATCGGCCACCGGTTGGGGATGAATGGTTACACTGCCATTACCTGAAATACGGTTGCTGCAGCCATACACATCGGTTAAAACAACTTCGATTTCGGGTTGGCCTGCATGGTAAAAACAGAATTTCTGATTGGGATCCGAGTAACCACTCTGGTTATTAAAATCCCAGCTATACTGCTGAATTGGACTTCCAGCGGTTTGCGTTACAGTAAAATCGATGCAAACCGGGGCACATCCTTCGGCAATATCGGGTACAATTGTTCCTTGTGGAAGCTGGCGCAGCATTACAAAATGAGAATCGACCGCCCAACATCCATTTTCATCATCAACACGTGCGAGATAGGAATCGGAAGCTGTAGGCGTAATGATGAGCTCTTCTTCGGTATGGCTAAACTGCGGCCATGAAAGCGAAAGGTGCCCGCTGCCTCCCCAAGCTTGCGCAACTAAGGTAACCGGTGCGCCTTCACACACTTCCGAAGGGCCATTTACCGTAATGTTAACCTGCGCAGGCTGAACAAGCGAAATTGTTTGGATTGCGATACACCCGTTGGCATCACTCACCTGCACCGAATACGTTCCGGCCGAAAGCGAATCGATGATGTTCGAATTCGTTCCATTGTTCCAATTGATTTCAAATGGTGCCTCACCCGCGGTTGCATTTACCTGTAAAGCTCCGTCGTGCCCATTGAAACACGTAATGGGTTGCAGAATAAATGCATTGGCCGCCACATTTTCTTCGGCTGTTATCGTTAAAGAACTGTCAATTAAGCAACCATTCGCATCGCGCACCGCTAAAGGATATACATTGGGTGCGAGCAGATCGAACTGGCTGTTATTGCCAAAAGCAGCATTATCGAAGCTGTATTGATATGGAGCTGTACCGCCCGAAACAGAAACAATCGATGCCGATCCGTTTCCGATGCCGCAAATGGCTGATGTTGTTTCCAAAACCAGTGCTGATGGCCCGGGGTGCTGGTTAAGGTTCTGATTTACGTTGATCACACATCCGTTTGCATCGCGCACGGTTAATGCATAGTTTCCGCCATTTAGATTAGGCAATGTAAACGGAACCGCGTTGATTGCTACAAAATTTCCCTGATTTAGGGCGTATTCAAATGGTGCGATTCCGCCATCGATTGATTCCACGAAAATGCTACCATTGGCCAGCCCACATGTTGCATCGATACCCGATATAACAGCGAGTGTAGGATACGAAGGCATAACAAGTGCAACCTCAGCCGTTGCCATACAATTTAAACTATCGCGTAAACGCACGGTATAAAGGCCTGCAGCCAAATTCTGAAACTGAGAAATCGAACCAAATGCTCCGTTATTTAAGGCATATTGAAGATTCCCCGTGCCGCCCGTTGCATTTACAGCTTCGATGCTTCCGTTGTTTTGTTCGCAGATTGGATGAATGAGCGTAGTATTAAACGCGAGCGAATCGGGCTGCGTGATGGTTATAGTCTGCAGGTTTACACATCCGTTGCCATCGGTGATTGTTACCGAATAGCTTCCGCTTTGGAGATTATTGGCCACACTGCTTTGTATACCATTGTTCCATTCAAATGAAAATGGTGCCGTTCCCTCCGAAACACTGATGAAGGCCATCCCATTGTTTCCTCCATAACACGACACGTTGCGCTGAACCACCGCTTCGGTTTCGAGCATTGCCAGCCCGGAGATTTGAATCAATGTATCGATTTCGCAATTGTTCTGGTCGCGAACAACAAGTGGATACATTCCCGAACTTAGATTTGTCCAATTGCTTGTTGCAGAGAAGGTCGCATTGTTAAAACTATACATATATTGCGGTGTTCCTCCGGTAACCTGCGTAAGACTTACTGAAGCATTGTCGGCTCCGCAGGTTTCGGGCTGTATCGTTAGCGAAAGCGACTGAGGTCCGGCTATCATAGCCAAAGGAAGCAATGTGTCGACAATACATCCATTGGCATCACTAACCGAAAGCGTGTGGGCACCTTCTGCAAGGAGGTCGAATGTTAAGTTTCCGCTTCCGGAATAAACAATGGGAGCCTGTCCGTTAAAGCTTACCGAATAAGGACTAACACCACCTTCAACGAGCGAAATGCTTAGCGAACCATTGGCTAAACCGCATGTTGCATTCTGATTTACAGTCTCTATTCCGGTCGGATATCCTATTGCAGTTACAGTTGAAGAAATGCTCAGTAAACAAGCATTCGCATCGCGTACTTGAATCGTATAAGTACCGGCACTAAGTCCCGAAAATAACGCCGAATTTTGCCAAGCTCCGTTATTTAGGGCAAACGTAAAAGCCGGTGTACCTCCGGCTACGTTTGCGATTTCGATACTTCCATTCGAAGAGCCACAGAGTGCATCCTGAGGATTGGCTACAGCCGCTATGGCCGCAGGTTCTTCAATGGCAATTGTGTGGCTAGCTTGGCAGCCGTTCGCGTCGCTAAGGTCGACCGTGTAAGTGCCGGCTTCTAAATTCTGAATGGTTGCCGTTGTAGCGCCGTTGCTCCATTGGATCGAAAACGGCGCTGCACCCTGCGAAATTACAACCTGAGCTGCACCATCATTGCCGCCAAAACAGAGTACATCGGCAAGAACAGATGCCGAACTTAGAATTGAAGGAATTTCGGTAACTGTAAGCGTTGTGTCGAATGCACAATTGTTTGCATCTAGAACCGATACAATATACGCTGCCGGAGCTAATGAACTCCAGCTTTGGGTGCCCGAGAATGTTCCGCCGTTAAAGCTGTACGTGTATGGGGCTAAACCACCAGTAACGCCGTTGATGTTTATTGTTCCGTTATTCTGATTGCAGGTTGTTTGGCCGATGTCGGCAAGCAATGCAGCGGGGCCACCTGAGTTAGAGAGCGAAACCGAAGAGTCGAGTTGGCAACCATTTGCATCGGTAACAACGATGGTATAGAGTCCGGCAGAAAGCTGCGGGAACGACAACGGTA